>JBBQEG010000015.1:0-30105 GCA_038320495.1 Opitutales bacterium
CCCCCCACCTTTCTCTGGCACACGGTCGAAGACAAAGCCGTTCCGATCGAAAACTCCCTGCTCTTTGCCTCCGCCCTGCGCAAAGCCGGAGTGCCGTTCTCGCTGCACATCTATGAGAATGGCCCGCACGGCCTCGGACTCGGCCGTCCCGGTCGTGAGGCTCCGCCTTGGGCCGAACAGTTGCTCTATTGGTTCAAGGAGCGGAAGTTCGTCCCCTGAGCGGGCTGAGCTTGCCCTGCTTCGCGCGCTACGCAGAGCGCGGCCCTCCAGCTGAATCACGGCAACCCCGATCCCCCTTTTTCCACGTTTTCCATTCTTCCAGAGATTCCGAATGGTTTGGGAGCCTGGGCTCTGTGTTTTACGCTTTTCCGCTTTTCCAGCGTTTCTTCTTTCTACTTTCTCTCCGTTTCTTCTTTGCCCTTTCTCCCCGTTTCTTCTTTGGCCGCGCTGTCGTTTACGAGAGGTTCTCGATAATACTCACCAGCGGCAGGAAGAGCGCGATGACGATGGTTCCAACCATGACCGCCATGAACACGATCATGATCGGCTCGATGATTGAGGTCAGACCCGCGACGGCGTTGTCGACCTCGTCATCGTAACTGTCCGCGATCCGGGACAGCATGTCCGGCATCGCCCCGGTCTCTTCGCCCACCTCGATCATGCTTGTGACCATGCCGGGAAACACGTGCGTCGATTCCAATGGCTTCGCGACGCTGTCGCCTTCCTTGACCCGTTCGTGTACGACATCAATCGCGTTGGCGACATGCACATTTCCACTCGTGTCGCGGGTGATGATCAAAGCCTGCAAAATCGGCACGCCACTCGACAGCAAGGTGCCAAAAGTGCGCGTGAACCGCGCGATCGCCGCTTTGAGAAACAGATCTCCGAGCAGCGGCATGTGAATCAAAAACCAGTCGATGGCACCCCGGCCCACCGAAGTCCTGGCAAAGAACTTAAATCCAATCCAGAGCCCTGCCAGCGCTCCGAGCGCCAGCAGATAGTGATGCTGCATGAAACGGCTCACATCCATCAAACCCTGGGTCAGCGCGGGCAGAGGCTGTCCCTTCAACAGACCGGAAAAGATGTCCTCAAATTTCGGCACGACCACGACCATCAGGATCGCGACAATCACGAGCGCGACGCAGATGATGATGACCGGATAGACCATCGCGGCCTTCACTTTCCCGGCGATTTTCTGCGCCTTCTCCATGAACACCGCGAGCCGCTCGAGCACGACATCGAGAACCCCGCCCGCCTCCCCCGCCTTGACCATGTTGACGTAGAGCCGGTCGAAGGCCTTCGGGTGCGCGGCCAGGCCGTCAGAAAAGTTTCCGCCTGAGCGAATATTATCCGCGATACTCTCCACCACCTCGCGAAACGCCCCACGTTTCTCCTGCCGGGCCAATACCTCGAGGCTGCGCAGAATCGGCATGCCGGCCTTCACCAGGGTCGCGAGTTGCCGCGTGAAAACGGCCAGGCCTTTCATGTTGATCGGGCGCCCGATTGACCGGGAGCGTTTGCGCGGCACGGGCGCTCCCGAGGGAAACGACGACGGCGCCGGCTTTCCCGGTGCACGGGCCGCGAACGTCGGCGCAGCAGACACAGCAGAGGTGGGGCGGACCGAGAGTTTGGCCATGATGTCAGGTGTACTTGATCACTTCCTCAACCGAGGTATGCCCGTCGAAAATCGCCCGCATGCCATCATCGCGGAGAGTGCGCATTCCCTGCTCGATCGCTTTGCGGCGAATCTCCAGCGTCGGAGCGCGCTGCGTCACGAGGTCCCGAACGCCTTCCGACATCCGCAGCCATTCGTAGATTCCCAGGCGCCCTTTGTACCCGGATTGGCTACACGTGGGACACCCCTCCCCATAAAAGAACGGTCGATCTCCAATCTGATCTCGCGCGAGTTTCAACTGCTGCAACATCTCCGGCGGAGGCACGTACGAGGTCTTGCAGCGGACGCAAACCCGGCGCACCAGCCGTTGGGCCAGCACGGCCTCGAGCGTCGAAGCAATGAGGAAGGGTTCGACGCCCATGTCGACCAGACGCGTGACCGCACCCGCCGCGTCGTTGGTGTGCAAGGTCGTTAAAACCAGATGGCCGGTAAGCGACGCCTGAATCGAGATCTGGGCCGTCTCCAGATCGCGGATTTCGCCCACCATGATCACGTCCGGATCCTGCCGCAAAAAGGAACGCAGCGCCGACGCGAACGTCAGCCCCACCAGAGGGTTCACCGGCACCTGCATGATCCCCTCGATTTCGTATTCCACCGGATCCTCGGCGGTCAGTAACTTGAGATCGGCGGTATTAATCACCCGAAGTCCGCTGTAGAGCGTCGTAGTCTTACCGGAACCGGTGGGACCGGTGACGATGAAAATCCCATTCGGACGGCGAAGGATTTCCTGCATGCCGTTGAACACCTCCTCGGGCATTCCCAGTTGCGTGAGCTCGAGTCGGACCGCCGATTGATCGAGCACGCGCAGCACCACGCTCTCGCCAAACTGGGTTGGCAGCGTGGAAACCCGGAGATCGACGGAACGGCCGCCAATCGTGATCTTGATACGGCCATCCTGCGGAATGCGGCGCTCGGCGATGTTGAGGCTGGCGAGCACCTTGATGCGCGACGTGATCGGCAGCGCGAGTTGCTTGGGCGGAGGCGCCATCTCATAGAGCGCGCCATCGATCCGGTAGCGGATCTTGAACTCGTGCTCGAACGGCTCGAAATGAATGTCACTCGCCTTGTCGCGAATGGCCTGGCCGATGACCAGGTTGACGAACTTGATGATCGGGGTCTGCTCCGCCATCGACTCGATGTCGCGCTCCGAAAGCTCCCGGCCGGCCGCCTCGCTCCCGGTATTGATCTTCCCCGTACTGATCTCCTCCAGCAGGTCGTCAATACTCTCCTCGTCTTCTCCATAGTGCTGCTTGATCTGCACATCCACCTTGTCAGGATCCGCAAAGAACAAGCGCACCCTGCGATTCAGCGCAAACGTGAGATCGTCGACCGCCTGCGTGTTGAACGGATCCGCCACGAGCAGATCGATGGTCTGTTCATCCGCCTGCAGAGGCATTACACCGTAATCGCGCGCCAGTTTTCCGGTGAGCGCGGCAATCGCTTCGCCCGGAAACTGCCCGGGAAACTCCGCCACAAAGTCATAACCTAAATGGTCGGCGATTCGCTGCAGAAAGTCCTTCCGCTCCACCAATCCCAAATCAAGCACCACATCCGCCAGCGACTTTCCCGTCGCCTTGTGCTCTTCATTGAGCTCATCCAGCTGCGCCGGCTCGATGAGCCGATGCTCCCGTAGAAACTCGTAGATCGCGGAATTTTGACTGGCGAACATAGGGCGGTGTCCGGTTTGAAACGTGCGTCTACACCGCTTTCAGCTGCATACCCATTTGCTGGAACTTCTCCCGCATGACGTTCGGGTCCTGCGCCTTCTCCAGCGCTTCGTCGGGAGAAACCAGTTCACGATTCACCAGGCTCACCAGATGCGTATCCAGCGTGATCATACCCAGGTGGGCGCCGGTCTGAATGTCCGACGTTATGCGGAAAGTCTTGTTCTCGCGGATGAGCGAACCGATCGACGTCGTGTTCACCATGATCTCGTAACTGGCAATGCGGCCGCCCCCCACTTTCTTGCACAGCACCTGGGAAATGACCGCCACCAGCGACGACGCGAGTTGCGTCCGGATCATGTCCTTCATATTCGCCGGAAAGGCATCGACGATCCGATCCACCGTCTTGGCCGCGCTGTTCGTGTGAAGCGTTCCAAACACCAGATGGCCCGTCTCGGCCGCGCTGATGGCCGCTTCGATCGTCTCCAAATCCCGCATTTCACCCACCATGATCACATCGGGATCCTGACGCAGCGCGCGGCGAATCGCCTCGGAGAAACTCGGCACATCCACGTGCACCTCGCGTTGCGTCACCACGCAGCGTTTGTGGTTATGATAATACTCGATTGGATCTTCGATCGTGATGATATGACCATCGCGGCACTCGTTGATATAATTCACCATCGAGGCGAGGGTGGTGGATTTGCCGGAACCGGTCGGGCCCGTGACCAGGATCAAGCCACGCGGGCGGTATAGGAGCTCGCGGATCTTATCCGGCAGGCCAATATCGCGCAGACCAAACATCTTGTACGGGATCTGCCGCAGAACGAGGCCGTAGTTCGTCTTGGCCTTCAGCACCGAGACGCGGAAACGCGCTTTGTCGCCAAAGGCGAAGCCGAAATCGGCGCCCCCGTTGAGCTTCACGTTGCTGACGTGCCCGTCCGGCGTGATCGCCAACATGAGCTTCTCCGTTTCAGCGGGAGTGAGCGCCGGGCCATCAATGGGGGTCATACTCCCGCTAAGGCGGAGGGTCGGCGGCTGGCCCACCTGAATATGGAGATCGGACGCTCCCTGGTCGACCATCAGGTCGAGCAAATCGTTCATTTCGTAGCTCATGATTGGACCTTAAGTACTGCTGGAATAGCCGCGTATAAAGCTGGGGCCGTCAGCTCACATCGCCCACGGTGATCGAGACGACCTCCTCAATGGTGGTCATTCCGGCGGTGACTTTGCGGGCGCCATCTTCACGCATCGTCCTCATCCCAAGCGATCTTGCTTTGTCGCGAAGACGGGTGGTACCCGCATTTTCATAAATCATTTTCTGAATTTCTTCGTTCACGACTAGAATTTCGAAGATTCCCAGCCGCCCCCGATAACCCGTGGAATTGCACTCCGCACAACCCTCGCCGCGCGCGAACGTGGCGTGAATGGCCTGCGCGGGATTGATATTCAACGATCGCAGCTCGTTCAAATCGGGCGTGCACGGCCGCTGGCACCGGCGACAGATTTTCCGCACCAGCCGCTGCGCCATCACGGCCCGCAAAGAGGTGGAGACCAGAAACGGCTTCACCCCAATATCGATCAGACGGGTCACAGCGCCCGGCGCATCGTTGGTATGCAACGTCGAAAACACCATGTGCCCCGTCAGCGAGGCGTTGATCGCAATATCCGCAGTTTCCAAATCGCGAATTTCACCCACCATCACGATATTCGGCGCCTGCCGCAGCATCGCCCGCAACGCTGAAGCGAAGGTCATGCCGACATCGTGCCGCACCGGGACCTGGTTGATGCCGTTGAGTTGATACTCCACCGGATCCTCGACCGTGATAATCTTCCGGTCGGGTTTATTAATGTAATGCAAACACCCGTAGAGCGTCGTAGTCTTGCCGGAACCC
Source organism: Opitutales bacterium (assembly GCA_038320495.1). Classification (GTDB taxonomy): domain Bacteria; phylum Verrucomicrobiota; class Verrucomicrobiia; order Opitutales; family Opitutaceae; genus ER46. The sequence continues at coordinate 5,235 of JBBQEG010000015.1, forward strand.
GTCGGACCAGTGACCAGCAATATCCCATCCGGAAGCGTAATCAGGCGCTCGAAGGTCGCCGCATCATCGCTGAGAAAACCGAGCTCCGGCAAACCCAGCGTCAGGCCTTCCTTGTCGAGAATGCGCATGACCACGCTCTCGCCGTGCGCCGTCGGCAGCGAGGACACGCGGAGATCGAGCTGTTTGCCACCGGCACTAATCTGAATCCGCCCGTCTTGCGGAATCCGTTTCTCGGCGATGCTGATATTCGCCATGATTTTCAGCCGTGAAATGATCGAGAGCTGTAGCCGCTTGGGCGGGTTCTCCACTTCAATCAGCACGCCGTCGATCCGGTAACGAACGCGCAGGCGTTTCTCGAGCGGTTCAATATGAATATCCGAAGCCCGCCGCCGAATCGCTTCGAGAATGAGTTGGTGAACGAGCTTGATGATCGGCGCATCCGACTCGGCGTTGGCCCCGTCGATGACGGAGGTCGCAGCCGTCGCCCCGGCCGATTCCAAAGCCGGCGGCCCGCCCAGGGAAAGGTTCTGGAGCAGATCATCGATCGACGCCGCGTCTTTGCCGTAAAACCGGTCGATCGCGGCCGTGATCTCTTCGGCCGTCGCGACCACAGTCTCGATCGGCATCTTCACCACGTAACCGAGCGCATCGATGCCGTCCGTATTCAGCGGATCCGCCAAAGCCACCAGCAGCCGCCCGCCTTCGCGCGAGAGGGGCAGCAGGCGATGCTTGGCCGCAAGCTCCCTCGGCACCAACTCCAGCGTGTCTCCCGGTATCCGCAGGTGAGTGAGATCAGGCGCCATCGCCATGCCAAACTCCGCCGCCAGAAGCTGCGCGATACCCCGCGCCTCCAGGATCCCGTGTTTCAGCAGTGTATCCATCACGCTCACACTGCTCCCCGCTTGCATCGCCCGGGCGGCATCCACTTGAGGAGGGAGCAGCACCCCCCGGTCCAGCGCCAGTTGGATGACGAAATCGTCAGCAGCACTGGCACCAAGGGGCGGGGTAAGGGAACTCATTGGAAAGCGCCTCGGCGTTTACTTCGGCGCCAGACTGAGCAGGAACTCAGCGTTGGACCTCGTCTTCTTCAGCCGGGTGATGAGCATCTCCATCGACTCGATCGGACCGAGCCCCTGCATCGCGCGCCGCAACGCAAAGATGCGCTGCAACTCGTCCGGATGGTAAAGCAACTCCTCTTTCCGGGTACCCGAGCGATCGATGTTCACCGCCGGGAAGATCCGGCGCTCCACCAAGCCGCGATCGAGATGAAGCTCACTGTTACCCGTGCCCTTGAACTCTTCAAAGATGATTTCATCCATCCGGCTCCCCGTGTCCACCAGCGCACTCGCAATGATCGTGAGGCTGCCGCCGCCTTCAATATTACGCGCCGAACCGAAGAAGCGTTTGGGCTTCTGCAGCGCGTTGGACTCGAGACCACCCGACATCGTCTTGCCCTGGTTGCCCGCGAGCGCGTTGTAGGCTCGGGCAAGGCGCGTGATCGAATCGAGCAGGATGACCACGTGTTCGCCTTGCTCAATCAGGCGACGCGCAATCTCGATCACCATCTCGGCGCAGTGTACATGAGACTCGGGCGTCTCATCGAAGGTCGAGGACACGACCTCCCCCTTGGTGTGACGCCGGAAATCGGTAACCTCTTCCGGACGCTCGTCGATGAGCAATAGGATGAGCTTTACGTCCGGACTATTCGCCGAGATCGAGTTCGCGATGTTCTGCAGCAGCACGGTTTTGCCGGTGCGCGGTGGAGCGACAATCAGACCCCGCTGACCGAAGCCGATCGGCGTCAGGATATCTACGACACGCATCGAGACATCCTTCACCACATCTGCGTCCTCGAGGAGAATCCGCTTCAGCGGATAGTAAGGTGTCAACTCCTCAAACGGAGTGATGTTCGCGATTTCCTCGGGCTTCATGCCCATGACGGACTCGATCCGGACCGCGGACGGGCAGCGTTCGCCCTCTTGCGGCGGCTGGATCAACACCTCGAGCTTGTGCCCGCGTTTCAAGCCGTAGCGTTTGACCAGGCTTTCCGGCAAGTAAGCATCTTCTGGATACAGGCGGTAATTCACGTGCGCATGCACGAGAAACGATCCGCGATCGTTTTGATCGATATAACAGAGGTCCCGGATCGGGCGCTTCTTCTCCGCCGCGAACCTGAAAATCTCCGTGAGCAACTGCCGCTTGCTCGGCGCGCCCTCGAATTTCAAGCCGAGTTCCCGGGAGAACGCGCTCAGTTCGCCCAGCGTCATCGCGTAGATTTTGTTGAGCCAGAGCGGCTCGCCTTCGCCGCCGGCCAATTCCTGCGCGAGCGCATCGAGCGCCGCGAGGTCATGGAAACGCGAGGGATTCGGCAGGTCGCCGAAGACCGGAGCATTGCTCGGAGGCGGCAACTGCGCGGGGTGCTGCTCACGCCCGCCGTGTCCGCCACCACCACCACCGCCGCCGCCGCCCTGCTGCCAGGGAGCGCCGCCGCCACCATGCCGACCGCGCTTGCGCTTGCCGTGTTTCCAAAACTCGCGGCCTTGGGCGCCACCTTGGCCACCGCCACCATGACCGCCTTGCTGGCCTTGCCATTCGCCGCGGCCGCCCCCGCCCCCACCGCCGCCTTGGGGCTGTGACGGCTGCTGTTGCGGTCCACGATGGCCGTCCCGACCGTCGGCGCCGGCCGCTTGGGACTCACCGCCCCCGTTCCGGGGCGAAGGCGACTCCGAACGGGCAGAGGCTTCCGCTTGCGCGGCGCGCTGGTCGTCATTTCGCGCTTCCGCCCGGTCATCCCGCCGCTCTTCCCGCGACGATTCACCGCGGGGCTGCCCGCCGGAGGGCTGCTCACGCTCCGGTTGCTCACGCAGTTCACGCGGCTGTTCGCCCTGAGACTGCTCACGCGGGTCATGCTGATCGCGATTGTCCCGGGGTTGTTGTTCACGAGCAGCCGGAGGGACTTCAGCGGGACGGGTCGGCTCGAAATGGGGACGAACCGACTCAGGTGCACGCTCCCGCTGCGGGGGCTGGGAGGGCGGCTGGACCGGAGTGGGCGCCTGGGTCGGCGCCGGCGCTGATTCGCGCACCTCCCGCCCCTCCCGGACCTCGCGAGCCTGCGGCTGGTTCACCACCGGGAACTCCGTTTGTTCAACCTTGGGACCGGCCGGCTTCTTTGCCTTGGCGCGGACCGGCTTGGCCACCTTTTCCTCCGCCGCTTTCGGGCTGGAGGCACGGGCGCGAGGGCGGCGCGTGGTTTTCTTGGTGTCGCCCGCTTCAGCAGCGGCGCGCGAGGCAGACGGCGAGGCGTCGTCGTTTTTAGGAGTGAGGGCCATTGGCTGGAGTTTCGAGAAAAAGTGAGGGGTGAATCAGCGACCGACGCGGTCAATCCGCGAAGTTTCAGTTGGCTGGGAGGGCGGCTGCCAAGTGATCGACTTGCGCCTCAAGGAACCGGGTCGAACCCTCGTTCCACAAGACATAGTCGGATCGCTCGATTTTTTGCGCCAGCGGCAGTTGCTTGGAAATTCGCTGCCCGGCGAGCACACGTGGAAGGCCGCGTTGCTCCAGTCGAGCGAGTTGCTGGGCCGGAGCACAGGCGACGCATATCGTGAAATCAAACCAATTCTCCAACCCCTTTTCATGGAGGAGTGGAACTTCGACCGCCCAACGGGCCCCCGGTTCGGCCGTGAATGCCTTGCGCCACTGCGCAAACACGCGTGGATGTGTGAGTTCCTCAAGCCACAATCGCTCCACATCGTTGGGAAATACCCGCTCCGCCAACGCCGGCCGATTCACAGTTTCGCGCGAAATCACCGCTTCACCATATCTCGCCCGCAACGCGGCGATCACGTCCGGAGCGGTCAGGACCACGTCCCGTACGATCTGATCGGAGTCGAGCCGACGAAACCCATGCCGTTCAAAGGCGCGCGCCGCCGTCGACTTGCCGCAGCCCACCCCACCGGTAATGCCCAAAATCATGGAGAGGAGTCGGATCCCATTTCGCAGGTTTCAAACGGTCGTCGCCGCCGCTCCACTCGCAAAGTCCGGGAGCCCCACTGCCGATTCCTCCGTCCCAACTGCGGGAGGGCCGGAATCAGAGCGGGGTTGGTTACCGGGTCAGGCACAATGTCCGTCCAAATGGCGAAGGGCATGGTAGTGAAAGAGAGCGAGGTTTGAATGTCCCGCCGCGGTCGGCAACTGCTTTGATTACAAGATTCAGGGTAGGAGCGAGGGCCGTGATTCAAGCCCCAGCGCCCAACTTGGCGCGAAAGAACGTCGCGCGACGCCCCGGCTCGGGGCGTACAACCCCTAAACCGGGTAAGAAACGCGCTCGCGTTGCGGTGCAAGCGCCTCCGCATCGTGCGGCGGTAAGTCACCACCGTCCGTGAACCTTCGCTTCAAAAAACACCATGCTCGCCACGATCGTTTCCGCCGCGCTTCAAGGCATCGACGCCGAGATCGTTCACGTCGAGGTGAACGCCGGCGAGGCCGGAGAACCCAAACTCATCTTGGTCGGGTTGCCCGATGCCGCGGTCAAGGAATCGGATGATCGGGTCTTCTCCGCCTTGAGCAACAGCGGTTTCCGGCCTCCGCGTACGCGAACGACGATCAATCTCGCGCCCGGCAATCTTCGCAAGGAGGGCCCGTTCTACGACCTCCCCATCGCCTTGGGCATTTTGGCGGCCACGAAACAACTGAACGCCGACAACCTGGGAGACTGGCTGATCGCCGGCGAGTTGAGCCTCTCCGGCGCCACTCGCCCCGTCCGCGGCGCCCTCGCCATGGCCCGCCTGGCGCGATCACTCAACAAACGCGGCGTGTTGCTCCCCGGCATTTCCGCCGAGGAGGCGGCTTTGGTGGAGGGCGTCCCCGTTTACCGGATCGATTCCCTGGACGTCGCAGTGCGCTTCCTGAGCGGAGAGATTACTTTGGAGCCCCTGCGGCCCGACGCCGCCCGCCAGGCCACGAAGCCGCTGGCCGGCGCCGCCGATGGGATCGGGGCGGACTTTTCCGAGATCAAAGGCCAACACGCGCTGCGTCGCGCGATCGAGGTCGCGGTCAGTGGAAACCATAATTTACTCATGATCGGCCCGCCGGGCTCCGGAAAATCCATGGTCGCGAAACGCATTCCGACCATCATGCCGTCAACCACGCTCGACGAGCGGCTGGAAATTCTCAGCATTCACTCCGCCGCCGGCCGGACGATCAGCGGGGACATGGCGTGGGATGCGCGCCCGTTTCGCTCGCCACATCACACCGTATCCGATGTAGCCTTACTGGGCGGCGGCACGATTCCGGGTCCGGGCGAAATTTCCCTGGCTCACCATGGCGTCCTGTTCCTGGACGAACTGCCCGAGTTCAAACGTTCCGCCTTGGAGGTGCTCCGCCAGCCGTTGGAAGATTGCGAGGTAACAATCTCCCGCAGCGCCGGCAAGATCACCCTCCCCTGCGCCTTCATGCTCGTGGCCGCGATGAACCCGTGTCCGTGCGGATATCTGGGAGACCCCAAACACGAGTGCCGCTGCACGCCGACCCAGATTCAGCGTTACCGCGCTCGCATCAGCGGTCCGCTCCTCGATCGCATCGATCTCCATGTCGAGGCCCCCGCCCTTTCCATGGCCGAATTGCGCTCCGATCAACTCGGCGAAACCTCCACCCTCATCCGGCAGCGGGTCGACGCCGCTCGCAACCGCCAGCACGCCCGGCTGCGCGGCACCCGCATCACGTCCAACGCCCGCCTGACTCATGCGCAGATTCGAAAACAATGCGCGATCGACTCGACGTTGGGGGACTTGCTCCAGCACGCCATGGAACAACTTTCCCTGTCCGCCCGGGCCTATGATCGCATTCTGAAAGTCGCCCGCACGATTGCCGATCTCGCCGACTCCAACACCATCACGGCTCCGCACCTGCTCGAAGCCATTCAATACCGCAGTCTCGATCGAGCCGTCTTCTATTGATGAAGTCTCGCGACCCACACCATCCGCGAGCGCCCCGGGGCTTGTTCAACGCAAACTCAGGTGCCCTAAAGCTGCCACAGCACCCCGCTTCCGGCAAACTCCACGGGACGCAACAACTGCAGCACTTTGCTCAGGAGCGCATCCGGCTTGAATGGCTTGTGAAGAAACGCGTCCGCGAAATCCTCGGGACGATAGCCGGGCCGGTTTTCCATCGAGGACGAAAGCCCGCTGACGACCAGCAATTTGGTCGCCGGATTGAGGCGGCGCAGCGCGCGCCCCAACATCGCCCCATCGAGATTCGGCATGTGCAGATCCGTGATCACGAGGCGGATCTCCGCCGCGCGTTCGGCAAAGAGCATCACCGCTTCCGCGCCATCGGCGGCCAGAACGACGCTATAGCCGTTACGGGTCAAAACCGTCTGGGTGAGTTCGCGAATATGGCATTCATCATCGACGACCAAAATCAACTCTCCCCGCCCCAGCGGCAGGTCTCGCTTCGCAGCCAATGTTGGAGGAGCGACCACCCCTTCCGCGGCCGGGATAAACACCCGGAAAGTGGTCCCCTCCCCGATCGCCGTACGAACATGGATAAAACCTTGATGATTCTTGATGATCCCACGCGCCGTCGAGAGCCCCAGACCCGTGCCTTTGCCGACTTCCTTGGTCGTGAAAAACGGCTCCCACATTTGCTTCAAAATCTCGGGGGCAATGCCGGAGCCGCTGTCCTCCACCAGTAGCATCAGAAAGGGCCCCGCCCGGCCTCCCTCGAACTCACTCGCGCTGGCTTCGTCAATCATCCGGTTCTCTGCGCGCAAGCACAACGTACCGCCATCCGGCATGGAGTCGCGCGCGTTCACCGAAAGGTTAAGCAACACTTGGTGGATCTGCGTAGCGTTCCCTTTGATCGGCCACAGATCCGACGGGATATACTCTTCGAGCCGGATCGATTTGGGAAACGTCCCGGAAATGACCGATGCGAGGTCGCGCATCAGATGTTTCACCTGCACCAGCGTATGGTCTCCGCTCACGCCCTGCGCAAACGCCAGGATTTGCCGCACCAGATTGGCGCCGCGCTCCGCACTTCGTTCCAAGGTCCCCAACAATGCCAACGCCCCCGCATCCTGCACATGGTCGCGCAGCATCGGCGCGGCGAGAAGAATGGGCGCGAGCATGTTGTTCAAATCATGCGAGATTCCGGCCGCGAGCAGCCCGATATTTTCCATCCGCTGCGCCCGGAAAAACTGCTCCTCCCGCCGCCGGCGTTCGGTAATTCCACTGCTGATACACAGCCGTGCCACCGGCAGCCCGCCATCGCCCCAGATCACCGACTGTCTCGACTCCACCGGAATCGAGGTGCGGTCCCGGTGCCCCATGCGAAGCTCGCCCACCCATTGTCCATTGGTGAACACTGCATCGTGCGCGATCCGGCCCTCTTCGCCCGCGACCTCGAAGAGGGTCTCGATCCCACGCCCGATGATTTCGTCGGCGGGCCAGCCAAACAACCGCTCCGCACCTGCGTTCCAAAAGCGGATGGTGCCGCCGAGATCGGCCACAAACAGGGCCTCGGCCGCATGATGGATCATCTCCGCTTGTTCACGGAGCCGCCGTTCCGTCTGGCGGCGGGCTGAGAGATCGGAGCCCATCGCGAGTTGCCCGCAGGGCAGTCCCGCCGCGTTCCGAATCTCCGTTATGCGCAAATCAATCAGTCGTCGCTGCTGGTTGCGATCCGTGAACGCAAGGTCGCCAATCCATTCACCGGTTTTGTGCGCCGCCTTGTGCGCCACCGCCAGATGAGACCGGCTCGGAGGTCCAAACAGGCTCTCACATGGTTTCCCCAGAACCTCCTCGCTCGTCCAGCCGAAGAGCTTTTCCGCCCCGTGATTCCAAAACGTAATTTTATCAAAAAGGTCGGTAATGACGATCGCTTCCAGGGTCTGATTCAAGCAGGCTCCCACGTCCTGAATCCGCGCCTCTGCAGTCTGCCGCTTCCGGAGGCCCGCCGCTTGTTCAAGCGCCTGCTTCACCGCGGGAATCAGCCGGTTGATGCCGTCGTTGAGCACATAATCCGCCGCGCCCGCCTGGATGGCCGCGATGGCGCAGTCTTCCCCGTGGATTCGCGAAAGGTAAACGAAGGGAGTGGTGGGAGCGATCTGCCGGGCCACATGCAGCGCTTCCTGCTCATTCACCATGCCGAGCGTGAAATCCGCCAACAACAGATCAAACCGCTCGGGACGCACCTCCCCCACGAAAGCACCCGCCGTCGCCACCCGCGTGATCCGGCACTCCGGCCATTCGCTCGCCAGCAGCGCATGGACGCGTTTCATTTCCTCGAGGTCGTCATCCAAATGTAGGATCCTCATAGGGCAAAGGGAATGAACACGAAACAAGGGCCGCGGCCAGCCAAGCCGACGAACCACGGCGTGTAAGGCCACGGGGGCGGAACGGTTTCGGATGTCGGCAGGGGTTCAATCAAAGGAAGAAATAGCGTTCGCCACCAAGTCGGTAGCCATCGGAAACGGGCCGTAGGGCGAAGCGCCACACGGTCGCATAATCAGCCCACGGCCCCGGGATATCACGGTCGCAAATCACTTCAGGTCGCACGGCACCGCCCGTGACCGGCTGATGGATTCGCTCTTGGAATAGCGCGTGGCCTTCATCGCTCGCAAAAAAGAGGCAACGCCGCTCGAAGATATTCGTGGGCGCCGGGCGTTGCCCGACCATGCCGGCAAGGCAGGAAGAACGCAGGACCCATTCATGCCGAGCCAGTTCAACCACCGCATGTTCACAGGCGGCGCCAAACGACTCCTCGGCGGCGTGACCATAAACATAGCCGCCCCAATCCGTCCGGGCGTAAACGACGACGGTGATTCCGCCCAGCGGGCTTTCCAATGCGACGGCTGAAACCCCCGGCCAGTCGGTCTGGAACGGACGAGCCGCGATCCGTCCTTCCCACCACGCGCAGAGACTAAACCGTTCGACCGCTTCGAGCACCGACGTGCGACGAGCCTGACGTCGCCGCAAGCCAGGGAAGGCCGACATTCCCGTGCTCGAAGGATCGAGATCAAATCCGAAGTCAGCCGCGCGTTCTGATCGGACTAAACTGTGAAACGCCCAACGCTCCAGCGCCTCCGATACCGCCTTGTGGCGCGCGATCGCCGCATTTGGATGCGTGCCGGTCCCATCGGCATCGCTGAATAGGGCCACGGGCGGTTTCTGTACCAGCCCGGTTCGAAGCCTGGCGTTTGCCAGAATCACCCGACGACCTCGCACCGGAAAGGAGCCCGACTCGATTTTCTCGATCGGGCCCCCATCGGCCGCAAGAACGTTACGGTAACGGAAAGAGGCCAAGCTCAACATGACCGTCGTTTACCGCACGTCATCGATCGCACATTCCGTCGAGGTATCGAGCGTCGACGTGATGACGGAATCAGCTGGCAGCAGTGTAACCGCGCGTGAAACAGGATCGAGCTGTTCCGCGATGCGTGCAAAACCGGTGGCAAACAGGAGACTCGAAAAAACTCCGAGGAGGATATGTTTTAGATTTTTCATAACGCCCTTAGTTTTCCCGCGCGCGACGAAACCGCCAGCACGCCGACTACCGGTATTCCGGTAGACAAGAAGTTTGCCATCGCCATTCGGACATGTCTGGAGCAACCCAGAGGTGTGTGACACTCGCCGGATCCAACTTCCGCGCCGTCAGGATGGCGTTTCTTGCCTTCGCACTTTTTCCCCACGGTGCCGGAACGGATGTTTATGGTTCAGGACGACCCGTGGTGACCAACTATTTGGCGGGATCGGAAAGCCAGGTGTATTCGATCTGTTGGGACGTCATTCAAGACCCCCAGGGCGTGCTCTACTTTGGCAGTACTGCCCTCCTCACGTTTGACGGCGAGCGCTGGACGACGTCCGCGTTGCCCGATGCTTTTGCGATTCGGCGCCTGCATTACGGATCAGACGGGCGCATCTGGATCGCAGCCACCACGGATTTCGGCTGGTACGAACTGGATTCGCGTCACCAGTGGCAGTTTCATTCGCTCCGCGACAAATTGCCGGCCGATCATGGGATCCTCTCCGAGCTTTGGGGTGTTTCCGGCGATCGGAATGGCGCCACGTTTGTGACCCAGAACGCCATTCTGCGCTGGAATGGAACGGATTTTACCGTGTGGAGAAAAGACGTCCCCTGGCGCCTGAGCGGAATCCATGCGGATGGACGTTTCTTCGTGCACGCACCAGCCGAGGGTATCCACGAAGTGGATGCGCACGGGCTGCACTTGGTCATTCCGCAGGATGCCCTGCCGCCTGACTCGACGGTCCTCTGGATGGAGCGGAGTGACACGGGCTGGCTGGTCGCCACGGGCCACGGTTTCTTTATCATCGATAGCAAAGGATCGAGACCCTTCGCCCCGGCGATCAGCGCGTTTGTCAAAAAACACCGCCTAACCGATGTGGCTCGCCTGCAGGATGGACGTCTCGTCCTGGCGACACAGCGGTCGGGCCTCGCCCTGCTCTCTGCGTCCGGCGCGCTGGAATGGGTCATCGATGTCACCACGGGCTTGCCCTCGAACTACGCCATTTCGCTTCTGGTCGGCCGCGATGGCGAACTCTGGGTGACCACCGGTTCGGGAATCGTCCGCATCGACCCGGACAGCCAATCCACCATTTTTGATTTGAAGGCTGGGCTGCCGCACGGGACCTACCGGCGGATCACCAAAACCGGCGATCGCATCATCGTGGCAGGGGACCCCATCGTGTATGGATTCGACGCCACGAATGAGGCCTTCGCGCCCATCCCCGAAATCGCGGGGCGCTGGCATCAAATTCGAGGAACCTCGAGCGCCCTTCTCCTAGCCGGTTCCCGTGAAGCGAGGATTTGGCAGTCTGGAAGCCTCATCAGTCTGCATGCGACTAGACACGATGTCTTTCTGACCCTTGAGTCCCGTCGTCGCCCGGGCGAGGTCCTCGTCTCCGATAATCGTTCCATTCTCGGCTTGGTCGGCGGTACCGAAAGAGTTGTCGTCGCAAACCTAAGCGATAATGCTACTTCTTTGGTCGAAGACGCGCAAGGTCGCCTCTGGATGGGAACGCTTTCAAGCGGGCTCCTGGTCGCGGATCCGTTGCCGATGAGGGCCGTCTCGGCAGAATCCCCACCGCTTTCCGCCAAGCTGCCCAAGCTCCAGGGGCAGACGCATGTTCGTGGATCGGTCGACGGCGCGATCATCGTCCTGGCGGATAATGGCGCTTGGGCGAAATCGGCTCACGACGAGGCCTTCATCGCGGTGCTGAATTATCCAATCCGACCCCTCGCGGGCATCGCCGAAACGGCAGCAGATGCCACGGTATGGGTGGCTCACGCGGGCACGTCGTCGAGCGCGTCGAGTGTGGGGCGGGTCTCATTCGTGCGGTCCCAGCCGATCTGGGAACCGCATTCGTTGGACGCACTCGACCAGGTCGGTGCGCCGCGCAGCATTTTTGCCGATGTCTCGCCGAAAGGGGACACGGTGCTGTGGATTGGCGGAACCCAATCCGTCCTGCGTCACCGCGTCGGCCAAACATTGTCGGCCCCCCAACCCCGGGCGCCGATCCTGCGGGCATTCGCCACGACCGAGGCTGGGGCACGCGAGCCCGTGCGAGTAGCCCTCCCCTATGCGACCCGCTCGGTCGAGTTTGAATTTGCCACCCCGGAATATACGCGGCGTCCGCAACTCCGGATCGAGTCGCGGATCGACGGGATCGACGCCGCGTGGGTGCGTGAAAACGGAGCGTCCAATCGGACGCTGACGGCGATGCGCGATGGCATGTACACCATTCGCGCCCGAGTGGTGGCCGAAACGGGCAAGATCGGCGATGAACGGGTCTTTACCTTCGAAGTGCTCCGCCCGTGGTGGCGGACTCCCCTCGCATTCACCGGTCTGGCCGTGGCCATCGCGCTCTTTGCCGCCGGCGCTTACCGGTGGCGAGTGCGACGCCTGCGGCAGCGCAATGCGGTGCTGGAGGAAAAAGTCCGGGAACGCACGCAGGAACTGGAGCGAGCGAATGCCGCAAAAACGGAGTTTGTGGCCAATATGAGCCACGACATTCGCAACCCCCTCAACGGCATCGTGGGCCTCGCCCTCGCGTTGGAGAACACCCGCCTCGACTCTCGTCAGCAGGAAATGGTGTCGACCCTGCGCGAGTGTACGACCTATCTATCCTCGCTCGTGGACGACGTCCTGGATTTCGCCTCGATTGAAGCCGGCAAAGTGGAATTACGACCGCGCGCCTTCGCCCCTCACGAACTGTTACGGTCCGTGGCTACGACCATGAAAGCGGAAGCTATTGAGTCGGGCGCGGAGCTTCTGATTGAACCCGATCCCGCGCTCCCGTACAACGTGATTGGGGACGCCGGCCGCATTCAGCAGATCATCGTCAACTTCGTCTCCAACGCGCTGAAGTATGCCGGGGGCTCCGTTCGTCTCGTGGCAACGCGCCCCAACCAGACCGCAAATGAAATTGAGTTCGCGGTTATTGATTCCGGTCCTGGTATCACGGCCGCGGAACAAACAACGCTGTTCACAAAGTTCGCCCGCCTCGAACGCGATCGCGCGCAAAATATTCCCGGAACCGGCCTGGGGCTCGCCGCCTGTCGGTTGCTCGCCGACCTCATGGGAGGCTCGGTCGGTGTGACCAGTACCGCAGGCTGCGGCTCCCGCTTCTTCCTTCGGCTCCCGCTGATTACAGCCACGGAGCTCTCGTTGCCCGAAACGCCCCTGCCGCAAGCGTCTGTGCTGCTGGTGGAGGATATGGACTATAACGCCTGGGCCGCGACCGCCGTCCTCTCCAAACTCGGCCTCACCTGCCAACGGGCCCGCACGGGGGAAGAAGCCCTTCAACTGTTTCGAGAGAAACGATTCAACGTCGTCCTCCTCGATCGCAACCTGCCGGATATGGACGGGCTCGACGTTGCCCGGCGCATGCGCGAGTACGAGGAAAACGAGAGCCCTGCGATTCTGCTCGGCGTGACCGCGTATTGCACCGCCGATGATCGCGCCCTTTGCCTTGAAGCCGGGATGGATGCGTTTGTTGGCAAACCGATCACTCCGGAAAAACTCCGGCGGGTTCTGATCGCCGCCGGTCGCCGCCTGCTCACGAGCGCGACCGCCGACCTCGACGACCGCCCGCCGGCCGACCTCGATCTCACCGTCCTGAGTTACCTTTCGGACGGAAGCGTCGACGGCTTGCAGGAACAGGTGGCGCGCTTTCTCGCCAGCCTTGAAAGCGAGTACGCCGAAGCGACTCGAGCCCATCAAGCCGACGATGAGTCCCTTCTTGCCACGCTGGCGCATCGGCTGCACGGCCAGGCCAAATTGGTGGGCCACAGCGCGCTGCTCAAGGCGGCAAACGATCTACAAACGATTGCGCGGACCGGAACGCGGCGCCAGCGGCAGGAAGGACTCGACCACGTGCGGGACGAAATCGATGCCCTTACGGCAACAATGCGTTCCGCGCCGCCGGTGCTGACCGCAACGTAAAGCCATGTTCCTTGGCATAGCGCGCCAACTCGAACGATGAGCTGAGGTCCAGCTTCTTCAGAATGTTGAAACGATGTTTCTCCACCGTCTCGCTTGAGATCGCAAGACGCTGGGAAATCTCCACGTCGGTGAGCGGCGTACCAATCAACGCCAACAAATCCCGCTCGCGATCGGTGAGGAGCTTATCGAAGGATTTCGGATCACGCCGCCGCGTCGCTTTGATCTGTAGAAAAGCGGGAGAATACCAAACCTTCCCGCTGGCGACCAAGGTAATGGCTACCTTGAGCGCTTCGACGGAATTGGTGTTCTTGTCGACGAAGCCCTGAACCCGGGCGCGTTCGGAACAGAACACCGTGTATTCGTCGCAGTGGGACGATAGGACGAGCACCTTGACGTTTGGCGACGACTTCCGGATTTCCTCGATGACGCCAAAGCCATCGAGCCTGGGCAGATGCAGATCGAGCAGCACCAAGTCCGGCTGTATCCGCTCCACCGCGGCGACGGCCTCCAATCCATCGCCTACCTCCGCCACGACTTGGAGTTTCAAGTCCTCGGCACAAACCTTCCTTAACACCTCTCGAAACATCAGATGGTCTTCGACAATAACGACCTTCATGGAGGGCACCCTGAGGAACCCAATTCATTCTGCAAGTCAACGTAACGAATTTAAAATCGGGATTGATCGGGAAGTGAGCCACGTTTCCAGACGCGAGCGGCCCATCCGAATAGGGTTGAATCGGCACTTGACGCGAGAGCGGAAGCCGCGACGCTTCCCTCTCCGATTTACGCCCTCATCGTCTATCGGTTAGGACAGGAGATTCTCAATCTTCAAAGCGGGGTTCGATTCCCCGTGGGGGCACCACTCTCATAGGAGCGGCTAGAATACGGGACGGCTACGGGACAGCGTGAGCCCAGAGCGCCAACTGGCAGCCACTAGACAGCCACAGCTGGCGACTTCGGATTGTTTCCCTGTGGGTCAAGCCGGTTCCTCAGCATGTTGCCAATATCATCGCGGGTAACCGTCCGGCCGGCGGCACCAATAATCGTGTCGTAGAGATCTTTGTCCGACATCCGCTTCGTCACAACCCCGTTTGCCTCCAAGAAAATCAGGGCGGCGTAGACGGCGGTGCGCTTATTCCCATCTACGTAGCCTTGGGCCTGCGAGATCCCGTGCACGTAGCACGAGGCTAAGTCGAACAAGTCGCATTGGACGTAATCGAGCATAAGCCGCCCCCGCCCGAGTGCGGAATCGATCGCGGCAGAATCGCGGACACCGAGCGCGCCCCCGCCGTACTCTCCTAGTGCAATTTCGTGAAGCCGATCGATCTGCCCCCGGCTAAGGAATACGGGGTTAAGCCCCGGGTTCATTCCGCAAGCTTGCGGAGAAGGTCAGATCGCTCAGCCCCGATTTTCCTAGCGAGCTCGGCGAATGTCACCGGGTCAACAATCCGCGGAGCGCCAGAAGCGACCGGAGCAAACTTGCGCAGCTCACGCTCTGTCTCCCAGTAAGAGACATGGCAAATCGGCGTTTTCTGAATTTCAGCCACGGGCATCTCTTCGGCACGTTGCTTGGCCGACTTAACCATGTCAAGAGATCCGCTTACAGGGGGCTCCCCCTTCCGCTCGCGGCGCGTGCCGGATTTCGAAGCGCACTTCATACCGGGTTAGACGCCAATCCGGCCTGTTGGTTCAGTTTTGGCAAATAAAGAGGGGCGCGCAGCCAGGAAAAAGGGGTCACTACTTTATCTTTGGGGTCAAGCTGGTGAGTATCATTGTCGCCGCGGGGCGCTTGCCCCCGTTCAGCTCGCGCGGCCATCCAGCTGGATGGATTGCTTCGTCGCTGCGCTCCTCGCAACGAAAGATCATCGGCGTTCCCCGGAGTCGTTTCCGCCAGGCGGTTGTGCAGAACGCCCACTCCCGCCCTGCGCGAAACGCGCAAAATTCGAATTGCCCAATGCGGCGCCTTGGTAACCATTCAGTGACTTCCCGGCGTCTCTTCCCGTCTTCCCGCCAATCATGTTCTTCCTTACTCGGTTATCGCGTCGCGTTCTGCTCCTTCTCGCATGTTGCAGCCTGGCCATGCTGGCCCGCGCGGCGCAGGCGCCTGTCGGCTTCACTGCCCTCTTCAATGGCAAAGACCTCACCGGCTGGCGCGGCGGCACCACCTACGATCATCGTCAGCTGCAAGCCCTGCCTCCGGCGGAACGCGAGGCGCTCATCGCCAAGTGGACCGCGAGTCTCACCGAGCTCAAAGAGGGCCAGCCACATTGGCGTGCCGAAGGCGGCGTCCTCGTCAACGACGGTCTCGGCGGTTATGCCACGACGGAAAAGGACTACGGTGACTTCGAGTTGATCCTGGAGTTCAAGCTCGCTCCCGGTGCCGATTCCGGCGTGTACCTGCGCGGTGTGCCCCAGGTCCAAATCTGGGATCCGAAGATGCCCGACCCGAAAGGTCACGGCTATGCGAAAGGATCCGGCGGGCTCTGGAATAATCCGAAGGACACTCCCGGCCGCGATCCCCTCGTGTTCGCCGACAAGCCAGTCGGGGAATGGAATGCCCTCCGCGTCATGATGGTGGGGAGTCGGGTCAGCGTCTGGCTCAACCGCAAACTCGTCGTCGATCACGTGGTGCTCGAAAACTACTATGATCGGGCGAACAAGAAACTGAAACCCGAGGAGCGCCGACCGGTTCCCGCGCAGGGCCCGATCCAGTTACAAACACACGGGGGCGCGACGCACTGGCGCAACATTTCGATCCGGGAAATTGGGGCGGCGGAAGCGAACAAGCTGCTCGCGAGTCGCGACGTCAAAGGGTATCAAGCGATTCTCAAGGGCAAGTCGCTCCAGGACTGGGCCGGCGCCACGGATGCCATCGAGTTCAAGGACGGCGGCATCGTCTGGAAAGCGGGCAAAGGCGGCGTCCTGTATTGGAACAAAGACTTGGGCGATTTCCAGGCCCGGCTGCAGTTCAAGCTTCCGCCAGGTGGCAACAATGGGCTCGCCATTCGGTATCCAGGGAAAGGGGACGCCGCCTATGATGGGGTGACTGAACTCCAGGTGCTCGACGAGAACTACAACGAAGTGAAGAAGCTCCCGCCGGCGAAGCACATCGACGCGCGGCAGTATCACGGTTCGGTTTATGGCATGGTTGCGGCGGCTCGCGGCTATCAACGCCCGATCGGCGAGTGGAACTTTCAGGAAGTCACGGTGCGCGGTTCCAACATCACGGTGGAGCTGAACGGTACCGTGATTCTGGATACCGACGTCAGCAAAGTCGACCTCGCCACGGTGATGAGCAAGAAGCCGCATCCGGGTAAAGACCGCCTGCGCGGGTTTTTCGGGTTTGCCGGGCACAACGATCCGGTCGCCTTCAAGGACGTTGCCATCCGGGAACTTTGAGGTTTCTTCAAACCAGTCCCTGTCTTTCTCCCCTCGCCTCTCTCTCCCTATTGTTGTGAATCGCCGATCCTTCCTTCGTTCGTCGGCCGCGTTGGCCGCATTGTCGCCGCTTGGTTTACACGCGGCTGAAAAAGCCGGCGCCGCCGATCCGACGCCGACTGGCACCAAGTCTGCCCGCCCGCTCAAGAAGGGTTTCATGTTCGGCACGCTGCGGAATGATAAACTCGCGCTGCGCGAGCGTTTCCAACTGGTACATAACGCCGGGTTTGCGGGCGTGGAGGTCAACAGCGGCATGAACCAAGCGGAGGTGCTCGCCGCGCGGGATGCCTTCGGCTTGGAGATACCCAGCGTCGTGATCGCGACGCATTGGACCCATCCGCTCTCCTCGCCGAATCCGACGATGCGCCAGACCGGCCTCGAGGGCCTGCGGCAGGGCTTGCGTGATGCCAAGGCGTACGGTGCGAAATCGGTGCTGCTCGTGCCGGGCGTGGTGAACAAGGACATCTCTTACGCCGACGCCTATACGCGCTCCACCGCCGAGATTAAAAAAGCGATCCCACTGGCGGAACAGCTGGGCGTCGCGATCGCGATCGAAAATGTGTGGAACGCGTTTCTGATGAGCCCGCTGGAAGCGGCGGCGTATGTCGATGCGTTCAAATCGCCGATGGTGCGCTGGCATCTTGACGTGGGCAACATCGTCAACACCGGCTGGCCGCAGCATTGGATTCAAGTGCTCGGCTCCCGCATTGCCGCCGTGCATGTAAAGGAATTCAGCCGCAAACTGCGGGACGAAAAGGGCCCGCGGGCTGGCTTCCAAGTCGAGCTCCTCAGTGGTGACAGTGACTGGCCGCAAGTGATGGCCGCGCTCGACGCGATCAACTACCAGGGCTGGATCATTGCGGAGCAATATCGTCCGCCCGGGCTCACTGACGCCGACTGGCTTTCCGGAATCTCAACCAAAATGGATCAAATCCTCGTATCTTGATTATGAATACCCCTGCCTCCCAACCCCGTCGCGAATTCCTCAAGACGTCCGCCACTCTCGCCGGCGCCGCCCTGGCGGCATCGACTCCCACCTTCCTCTCCGCCGCCGAGCGCACGCGGTCCATTGGGGCCAACGAACGTATCCGTATTGGCATTATCGGATGCGGGAGCCGGGGCCGCACCGCCCACATGACGGGCATTCACAAACACGTTGCCGAAACCAATTTTGAAGTCGTGGCAGTGTGCGATCCGTGGCGCGTGCATCGCGAGCAGGCGAATGGCATGGTCAAGGAATGGTTTGGCCGGGATGCCAAGCAGTTCACCAACTACCGGGACTTGCTCGCGTCAGATGGCATCGACGCCGTGATGATCGCCAGCCCCGACCACCAGCACACCACGCATCTCGAGGCCGCGGCGAAGGCCGGCAAGCACATCTATGTCGAGAAGCCGCTGGCGACCGAGATGGATAAACTCGTGCGCTCCTATGACGCCGCCAAGAAGGCCGAAGCGGCCGGCAGCCGAATTCAAGTGGGTACCCAGTTACGCAGCCTTCCCGGAATTGCCGGCGCGCGTGAGTTGGTGAAGACCGGGATCCTGGGAAAAATCTCCCGCATCGACGAAACGCGTAATGCCGAAAAGCCGTACTGGTACAGCTATCTCGATCGCGACGTGAAGGAGGCGGATGTCGATTGGAAGGAGTTCCTCGGCGACCGGAAGATGCGGCCGTTTGATCCGAAACAATACGCGGCCTGGTATGGTTATTATGATTTCTGTCAGGGACCCGTGCCGCAGTGGGGCGCGCACTTCCTCGATATGATGCACTACGTCGTCGACTGCGGCCTGCCGTCCTCGTGCATGTGCATCGGCGGCGTCACGTACTGGAAGGACGAAAACAACTTCACGACGCCCGACAACGTGATCGCCACCTGGATGTATCCGGAAGGTTTCATGGTCACGAGCTCCAACAATTTCGGCAACAGCGCCGGAAGCTCGCGGAAAGTGTATGGTGACAAAGGCACGCTCGATCTCGGCAATTGGAATGCGCCCACGTACAGCGCCATTGGCGGTCCGAAGCGCGACGGCAAAATCCGGGGCACGCAAAATGTGACTCCGATCGAGCGTCCCGATCACTTCCTGAATTGGCTCCAATGCATGCGGACCGGCGATCGGCCACATGCCTCGATTGACGCAGGCTATCAGCACGCTGTTGCCGTCCTCATGGCGGTGATTTCCTACGACACCGGCAAGAAGACGATTTACGATTCCGCCAAGCGGAAGATCAACACGGTCTGATCAAAGCGCTTTTCAAAGGGCGGCCACTTCCAAGCGGAACGTGAGCCGCCCTTTTTCGTGCCCGCAAGATGGGCGTACGTGCTAAAGAACCGCCGGTTTCAAAAGGTTCTGCTACCGCACGGAGGACCCCGATGGACCGCCGAAGGCACCGAGCAGCAGGATCCTTTCAGCGGGGGTCCACCCTCCCGCATGCACCGTCGCCCATCGGGGGATCCGGGCGCTTTATACATTATAGCGTCCTTGCCCGGACGGCCGCGGGCCGTGGGCCCGGCGTGCGCCGGACACTCTCTATAGGACCGTTGGAGCGGACTTCGGACGCCTGCGATCGCTGATCGCGGGCGCGGGCGGTGGAGCGCTTCTCGGCAGCACCGTGTTGGCAGGACTGTCGGCCGTACGGCTGCTTCGACGCGGCCGGTCCCGCCAAGTCCCATGGAGAATTGCGTAACCCGCGGCCCCGCCAATGATGCCAATGACCGCCGCGCCCAAGTAGAGCGACTTCATCGCGCGCCCGGTCAGCAGGTGACTCGGTGTCGTGCGGACCTCATGCCAAACGTGCCGCGGATTGGCGCCGAGCACGATCTCACCGACGAAATAGCACGCCGGCAACTGGACGGGGGCCGTCAAAGGCGTGGAGAGAAACTGCAAGCCGATGCAGAGGAAGATATTCCCGCGCACGAACAAAGCCGCGAGGCACGCGAAGACCGACTGCACCGGCAGAAACGGGATGACGGTGATGGGAAAAGCCACGAGCCAACCGCGGGCCAGCGACTCGCGGGTGGGGAGCCACAAAGATTTGTGCAGGATACGATCGCCCAACCAATTGTGCAGAAAGGTGCCACGCAACCGGCTGCGGGAAAGCCGGCGCTGGTGCATCCAACGCATAACGGAGAGAGGAAGTCTCACGCGGCCGACTCGGGGCCGTTTGCCCCATGAACGCAAGGATGGTGAGAAATTATCACGTCAGCTTCACACGCGCCCATGACCGACTACCAACGTGCATACGGTCGTTTTGCAGCCACATCGAAGTCAGGCTGGCGACGAAGACTTGCCGCCCGACGTGGTCGAGCGACTCTCGAGTCTGGCGGCGCGGCGGCGGACTTGGAGGATTTTCCGCACCCGCCAGCGTTGGGCGCTGTTTACGATGTAGCCAACGCAACGCGGCGCGCCGCAACGGCAGGGATGATCTTCCCAGAGGGAGTAGCCGTATCCATAATCAAAGGTCATCTCCTCGCCTGCGGCGATGTCACGCCGGGCCAGGATCCAAATTCTTCCCTGGCTGGTTTCAGCGCGGCAATTGGGCGCGCACGAGTGATTGATGAGCCGGGCGATGTTGCGGCGCGTGCCGCCGTCGAGATCGTAACGTTGATTCAAGTCGAAGATATAGACGGAGCCATCACCGCCCCGCCGGGCGCGTTCCAGCCGCCGCGCCTCGCGCCGCCAGGCTTCGGCCTTGGTGATCTTCTCGCCCACATATTCGATGACGCGGGTGCCATCCGGAATGTCACAGCGTGCATATACGCCACGGCCATGAATGGTGGAGTTTCCCGAGTTTACCCAGGGATTGGCTTGGGTGCGGCTCGACTTGGAGCCCGCAGTGGGCTGGCGAACTTTAGGCGATGACGGTGGCACGGCCGCCCACGTTGCAAGCGAACGCGTCGCTGTCAAAGGACTCTGTTGTCACGTGATGACGCGCCGCAAAATTTCCGCTAACGTTCCATCATGACCGCCCCGTTCACCGATCCCGATTTCTGGAATGTGCGTTATCGCTCCGGCCGCACGCCTTGGGACCAAGGCGGCGTACCGCCGGCCCTCGACCGCTATCTGTCCCGACCGGCACCGCAGCTACCGGCCAGGCCGCCGCGCGTTCTGATTCCGGGGTGTGGATCGGGGCATGAGATTGCCGCGTTCGTCCGGGCCGGCTATTGCGTCACTGCGATCGACTTCAGTCCGGCCGCGGTCGCCCGCGCCCGCGCCCTCTTGCCGCCGGAATTGGGCGGATGCGTGATTGAAGGGGATTTTTTCACGGCGACGTTTGCCGCGGCCTCGTTCGATCTGATCTACGAGCGCACCTTTCTTTGCGCGCTCCCGCCGGAGATGTGGCCGGCCGTCACGAAAAGGTTGGCGGGATTGCTCGCGAGCGACGGCACGGTCGCTGGTTTTTATTTCTTCGGCGATAAAGAGGACGGTCCGCCCTTCGGCCTCGATCCGGCGGAGCCCGCCGCGCTTTTCGATCCGCACTTTGAACTCTGCCGCGACGAACCTATTCCTGGCGCTGAGTCGTTGCCGCTCTTTGTCGGACGCGAACGTTGGCAGGAACGGCGAAAACGCGCGAACTAGATCGTGGAGCGCGGTTGTTCTCAGCCGAGAGGCGTTCTCGTGGCGCGACGCGGTTTATACAGCTCCGCTGCTTGCTCCCGCAACGGCGCCAACCCATGATCTGTACATGCCGGATTCCGTGCCGTCCCTGTCCCCGACCGTTTATGAACAGATTGTTGCCCTTGAGCAGGCACGCACGCCGTTCGTCGTTGTGACCTTGGTCGAGGCGCTGGGAAGTGTGCCGCAAGATACGGGCGCCAAGATGCTGGTGACCCACGCGGGGCGCCTCTTGGGAACGATTGGGGGAGGCCGGGTCGAAGCGCAGGCGCTCGCGTTTGCGCGAGAGATAATAGAAGGTAAAGGGCATTCTCGCGGCCAGCCCCGCTTCGTTAAATGGAGCTTGAAAGGTGATGTGGGAATGACCTGCGGCGGGTCGGTGAAACTCTATTTCGAACCGCATCTGGCGGGTTCGGAATGGACGGTGGCGGTATTTGGAGCCGGCCACATTGCGCAGGCGCTCATCCCGGTGCTGATTCCGCTGCCGTGTCGGCTATTGTGTTTCGATTCGCGCGCGGAGTGGCTGGAGCAACTGCCGGCGGCGCGCAATCTGGCGGTGGAGCAAAGGACCGATCTGTCCGCGGCGGTCGACCTGCTGCCGGACGACGCGTTTGTGCTCTGTATGACCCAAGGTCATCACACCGATCGACCGATCCTCGAGCGGGCGTTGAGCACGCGGGACTTTCCCTTTATCGGCGTGATTGGAAGCGAGTCGAAAGCGGCGGTGCTCCGACGCGAGTTGGTGGCGGCCGGCCTGAGTGCGGACACGGTGGGACGGTTTCATTGTCCCGTCGGGCTCGGATTCGGCACCAATCACCCGCACGAAATCGCCTTGAGCATTGCGGCCCAGCTCCTGACGGAACGGGATCGAAAGTCGGTGACCGCGGATGCGGCGGCCGCAATCAAATCAGGAAGCTAAACACGTTTCAGGAACGTCGTCGCGACGTTCCGATTGAGGATTCGTGCAGTCACGGGTTCATGAGGGAATGCCGGCTGCACTTGAAATGCTGTCCGACAACTGGTGATAAGATCTTTGGCGGCGATAGACCAGGGGCGTCGTCCCGGTGGCCTTACGAAATACGGAGATGAAATGCTTCGAGTCTGTCTGAAAGGTTTGCCGCGCAACCTCCTCCACCGACAGACTTGAGCTGGTGAGCAGGGCCTTGGCCCGCTCCATCCGGACCCGCGATAACTCCTTCTTGGGGGAGCGCCCAAGGTGCTCCTTGAAGCGCCGAAACAGGGCGCTGCGCGAGACAGGAATGTCGGAGAGCAACTGCTCAATAGTGACCGGCCTTCCGGCGTTATCACGAATAAGACGGGACACTTCCGCAACATGCGGATCGCTGACCGCCGTGACGTCGGTCGAACGGCGCACGACCAGACCGCGTGGATCAAAGAGTAGAGGCTTGGTCGGAGGAGTCCCTCCCCTCATTAACCGATGCAGTAGCGCTGCTGCCTCGTAGCCGATGCGCTCCGGATACACGTCGATACTCGAGAGCTGCGGCGTGGACAGATTGCAGAGAAAGGGATCATTATCGACGCCCAAGATCGCCACTTCGTCCGGAACCGCGAGGGCGGCGCGCCGGCAGGCATCAATAACCTGCTGGCCGCGGTCATCGTGACAGGTCATTATAGCGATCGGCGTCGGCAGTGACTTTAACCACCGTGTAATGTCGCGCTGTTCCGAATCCCACGAGCGAAAAGGCGCATCGGGATGCTCGTACGTGTGACAATGAAAGCCCTTGTCCTTCACCTGTCCTTCGAACAACGCGCACCGATCATCCTGATGGCGGTTCGCCCAGCCCATGTGGCTTGAAGTAAATGGACCACGGTTCGTGCTCTTGCTGATAGCGGATCACCCCACGGAGGATACCGCGGCCGTACTCACGTGAGGTTTCGACCAGAAGGGCGATCTTGGGCGCCAATTTCATGGCTCGAAGCAATCAGACCCGTGACCAAAAAACAGTATGAATCTGCACAAAATGGCCATTGCACCCCATCTGCAATTCTCCCTTTGTCCACCTCACTGCCGGGCTCGCCCGCAGCGCTCTTCCCATTCCCCACTTTGCCAGGAATCCCGAAGGCATTCCTCCGGTTCAGCCCTGCTTCGTTCCGCTATCGAACCAAACCCCACGCGTCATGAATCGAAAGAAAAACCTACCGACGCTGATCACCCTGATCAGCCTTGTGCTCGCGCCTGCGCCCTTTCTGGTGGCGCAGGGTGCTTCCTCAATGTCTGAAAGCAGTGCCCTCAGTGTCCTCACAGGTACCGTGAAGAACGCTGCCACCGGCCGCACGCTCGAAGGAGCACGCGTCTACCTCAAAGGTCCCAACCGCGAAGTCTACACGGACGAGCAGGGCATCTTCCGCTTCCCCAACGTTGCTCCCGGTCAGGTTATGATCGAAGTAACCTACACCGGCCTCGACACGGTAACCATGGCCGTCGACATCGGCGCCGGAACCATGGCCCGACACGATGTGGCCATGACGTCCAATGTTTATACACTGGGCGAATTCCGAGTGGCCGGTGAGCGCGAGGGCAATGCCCAGGCGATCACTCTCCAACGCCAGTCTCCGGGCGTGAAGAGCATCGTTTCGGCCGATGCGTTCGGTAATCTCGCCGGCAATCCGGCTGACCTCCTCATCCGCCTCCCGGGAGTCGAAGGGCAGTCAATGGATGGCGACATTCGTTATGTCCGCATCCGTGGCATGAGCCAGAATCTCAACACCGTCACCGTTAACGGCAACCGCGCGGCCAACGCGGCGTCCGCCGGTTCCAGTCGCGAATACCAGTTCGAGCACACCAACGCCGACGCGATCGAGCGCATGGAGGTGGTCAAATCTCCGACACCCGACATGGACGGCGACTCGATTGGCGGCGCGGTCAACCTCGTGACGAAGAGCGCATTCGACAGCTCTCCAGAGCGTCGCATCAGCGGTTCAATCGGCTCGATGTGGCGTCCATGGGATCCGCGTGATTCCGACTACCCGAAGCCTCGCAGCTACTCTCTCAACTACTCGGAAGTTTTCAAAGAGAAGTTCGGCGTAACGATCAATCTTGGTTACCGCGTCGTGCCCTCGATTCTTTCGGAGTCGCAGCAATCCTACCAGCAGGTGCCCAACGGCTCGACCGCTCCGGCGTACCTATATCAAGTCGACTGGCGGGATTCACGCATCACCCGGACCCGCGGTGGCGCGAACATCAAACTTGACTACAAGCTCAACGACGATGTCCGGTTCTTTTTCAATGGCTCGGCCGACCAGAGCAACGAAAAGAAGGAGCAGTACCGGGAGCAGTGGCAGACCAACCAGTCGGTCGCCGGCCTGGATGCCAATGGGAACTTCACCGGCACGGGCGGG
>JBBQEG010000016.1:0-29481 GCA_038320495.1 Opitutales bacterium
CGACTTCAATCTCTTGCTCTTTCGCAGTCGGCACGTCCGCGAGGTCCGGGTGTCGATTCGCTCCGAGGATCGACACGGCGCGGATTTGTCGGTCGGGCGGCGCATCCGGCGGCGCACGATAGTTGAGGTACTCGGCGAGTGAAAAAATGCCGACCTCGATATGCCCGCCGAGGAGCAAGGCATAGCGTTTCTGCCCGCCGCCGGATTGAAGCAGGTTGAATTTCGCCCCCGGCCATTTGGATTCAAGTTCCAGCACCGCGAAATAGCCCGGCGATCCCATCACCACGCCAAACCGGATCGCTCCGGGCTGCGCCGCTGCGCTGTCCAATAACGCGCGCAGGCTCGCGAATGGCGCATCAGCCCTAACGGTCACCACCATGGTGATGTCACAGGCCTGGGCGATCGGCTCGAAGGCTTCCGGTCCGAAATTGACCGTGCCCGAGAGCCGGGAAGTGATGATCGTTTCATCCAGGCAGAGGATGCGATACCCGTCTGGCTTCGAGTCTCTCACATAACGGCTGCCGATCGTGCCACTGCCTCCCGGTTGATTGATAATCACCATCGGCTGCGGAAGCAGATTCTTTGCGGCGATGGCTTGCTGCGCGAGTCGGGCGATCGTGTCCGTGCCGCCCCCCGCATCGTAAGGCACCACCACTTCGATTGGTTTGGTGGGGAAACCTCCCTGACCGTCCAGGGATAGCGGGCCGCGCCACCAGCGAGATCCAACCAGCCCGAGTATCAGGAGGACCACTACGGCGTGAAGCAAGAGTCGCAGGCGCAAACGTGCCGTCATGGGTTTAAGGGCGCGACGTCGGTTGGGAATCAACCGCGACCGGAGGTCCCGGGTGGCGTCCCGACCTGCGCCGGCGGAGGAGCGGCACGGCAAACAGGACGATCGACGTGAAGAAAAAAGCGGCGGACAACGGGCGTGTGATGATGGGAAGATAGCTGCCGTGCGAAGCCATTAGGCCCACGCTCAGGCTCTCTTCGGCCAGCGGCCCCAGCACGAACCCGATGGTGAACGGAGCGAGGGGCATGCGGAAGGATTCCAAGGTGAATCCAAGCAGGCCGAAGCCAAGCATCACCCAAACATCGAACATCCGGTTCGACAGGGCGAAGGATCCGGCGACACAGAAGGTCAGCACCACGGGCAAGAGGTAAGACCGCGGCACTTGCGCAAGCTTCGCAATGAACCGCGCGGAGAAGGTCATCATTACCGCCATGACGATCGTCGCGAGCAGGCAGGCGCCCATGATCGTGTAGACAACGTCGGGACTGTCCTGGAACAGGCGCGGTCCCGGCTGGAGACCGTGTACAATCAGGGCGCCGAGGAGAATCGCCTCCACTACACTCCCGGGCAGACCCAATGCGATCAGCGGAATCAGGGCGCCGCCGATCGTCGCGTTGTTGGCCGTTTCTGCGGCCACGATGCCGTCGTCATGACCGGTCCCGAATTTTTCCGGCGTCGCGGACGTGTTCTTGGCCAGTGAATACGCCGCCACCGCGCCAATGTTGGCGCCAATTCCCGGGAGCAGACCGATCCACGTGCCGACCACGGCGGACCGCATGAGGTTGACCGCTTGGGCCCGAACGTCCGCCAGGCTCACGAAGAGCGGCTCTCCCCGGTTGAGGGCAACGGCTTCACGGGCGTCGCCCGCGTTGAGTACATCGCGGAAAACTTGATTCACCGCGAAGAGCCCGATCAGCACGGGTAGAAGTCCGAAGCCATTGTTCAGCTCGGTGATCCCGAAAGTCAGGCGCGCCTGACCGGTCGCTGCGGCGATTCCCGGCATTGACACAAAGATGCCAAGCACGCCGGCGAACAGCGCGGGGAGCAGGTTGGGGCCTGCGACGGACGCGATCAGCACGAGCGCCATCATCACGAGGGAGAAATATTCAAACGGTCCGAGCTTCGCTGCCATCGCAGCCACGGGATGCGACAGCAGCACGAGAAATGCCCATGAGATCAAGCCGCCCACCAGTGACCCCATGATTGCCAAGCCCAGGGCCCGACCGGGTTGCCCGTTCCGCGCCATGGGATAGCCGTCAAGCGTCGTCATGATTGATGCCGGCGTGCCCGGCATTCGCAGGAGGATGGCCGTGATCATGCCTCCACTAATCGATCCGACGTACATCGCGATCAGCAGCGTCATCGCAAGTTTCGCATCCGCTCCATACGTCAATGGCAGGGTCAACGCGATCAGCATGGTGCCGGTCAGCCCGGGAATCGCGCCGACGATAATGCCCAGCGCCGTACCGGCGATGATCAGCGCCAAACCGAGAGGACTGCCAAGCACGTGCAAGGCTTCAGCAAGCCCGGTCATAGGGTGGGGCGGGGCGAAGGGGGGAAAAAGAAAGACAGCGCAGCACTCAAAATACTGGAATAGTATTTTCGGAAAACGTGTCAGGCTGAAACTTGCCCCAAGCGCAAGGTGGCGAATGGGGTGAGCCGGGCGAATCGTGCCGGGGGGCAACCGAACAGGCGGAGCAGAGGCGGGCGATTTTCATCGCGTGGAACCGGAGTTGGGCCGTGGGATCAGGCTCGATGAGAACGCTTATATCAAGGAAAGACCCGTAGCGCCCGAGCCATCCTTTCGGTGGCCCCTCGACGATATAATGATTACATGTTGCGTAACGTGTTTTGAGTTGGAGTCTTTTCGACACCTCGGCTTGATCGATGCGATCCGATCGGTCAGATTCCCGTATGCGTCTTCACGCTCTCCGTCACATTGCGCTTTCGCTTCCGCACACATCGTGGGTCAAACAGTGGGGTGAGTGCCTGGTGTTCAAGGTGGCGGAAAAGATGTTTCTCATCATCGCGCTGGATGCTGAGACGATCGAGGGCGTGGTATTCAAGTGCACGCCCGAAGAGTTCGATGAGCTCACGGACATTGACGGTATCACGCAGGCGCCCTATTGCGCCAAGCGGCATTGGGTGAGGGTGGGCGATTTGGCGGCTTTCCCAGCGGCGGAGCTGGAGCGGCGTATCCAGCGGAGCTATGAGTTGGTCGTGGCCAAGCTGTCGAAGAAAACCCAAGTGACGCTGAAGTCGCGGGGTGGCAATTCAGAAGCAACCGAGTAATTCTCGGGCCATGATTGCTCATCGAGACCATTCGAGGCGCACAATCGAAATAAATTTACGGTACACTTTAAAGGAGACCTTTTCCGACTGGCTCTATCAGCCG
Organism: Opitutales bacterium; assembly: GCA_038320495.1. Taxonomy (GTDB): domain Bacteria; phylum Verrucomicrobiota; class Verrucomicrobiia; order Opitutales; family Opitutaceae; genus ER46. The sequence goes on from JBBQEG010000016.1 coordinate 3,186, forward strand.
GTGTTCAGGGTGCTATAAATTCGTTTTACCAGGTCTGCTCCATATTTTCTCTCCAGCCGCCTGACAATAAAGTGGCCTCGAGCCATGGCTTGAAAATGATCGATAAAGATCAGATTAATGAGTGCTCCACCGGCGGCGCCGATCAACGGGATCGCTTGCGCCGCAGCTTTCTCGGTGACCTGAATCCCAAACCGATTGGCGATGTGTGCGATCAGGCGAAGCAAGGCAGGGGCGGCCTCATCGATCATCCCTCTTTCCGCGATAAAGTTGAAGGAACTGGTGACCGATCGGGCCAGCGCCAGTCTTACCGCGAAGTAACCGGATTCCGCGGCGTCATCTTGCGTGCTTCGCCCGCCAAGCGCGAATACTTCCAGGCACGCGAGCTTGGTGGCTGAATCGTGGAGATTTTCGGATTCGCTCCTGGCAATATCACAGATCGAACGAAGGATGATTGTAGTGGATACCGGAAGCTCGAGTGCCAGGCCCGAGAGGCCGAAGAAGCCGCCCGCTCCTCCGGTCATGATCACGGCTGCTTTATGAAGCCAGTTCGAGCTTGGGACGTTGGGAGTGTCGCCCAAGGTAAAGATTGCAGCGTTGGCGGCTTTTAAAAGTGAGTTTTGGGTGATCTCCCCGATCCGATTGCTCCACGCGATTGGCAGGTGCTCCAGTCCGCGTTCGATGGGAGTTCCCAAGGCATGGGTAATTCTGGCCGCGATGCCTGGATGCTCGAGCAAGGCCTTTGCTTCTGTGAGGGCGGCGATGTCTGATCTATCCATTATTATTTAAGCCCCTCTTTCCTTTTCTCAGTTTGCGTTCGCTCGGAGGGAAGGAATGGGCCGTAGGACGGTGGGCGGCGATTGATGGTTCGGCGTGCAGTGATGCCGAATAGGACGATGCAGACCTTCGCAAAGGCAAGTGGCCGCTGCAATCCGATGCTGCTCACCGTGAGACAGGCATTTCTGGCTTTCGCCCCACGGCGAGATGCCGTCTCGCTTGTACCTACGAGGTGCCATCCCACTTCGCATTTGTAAACGGGGGCACTTCCCAACCTCCCGCCATCCACCGCAGATCCGCCGGCCCGTTACTGCTCTAAGCAGCAAAAAACCAGCGACTAAGGACCAGGAATTACGGGGCCAACATGATAGCTTCCATATTCATTACTGCGAGCGTCGAGCAAACTGCCTTGAGAATGGACCCCGTCCAACTACAGGCGCGCCCTCCCTCCAATGGCGAAGAAGCCTTGTTGTGCGCGCGCCCGGGAGTGTTTAGTACGATAATCTGAATGAAAGCGGAAGCGCCAAGCGTTGTCTTAGAATCCGGAGTGTCGTGGCTTATAGTGCCCAAGTTTTGAAGCGGTGAATGGGCTTCGTCGGTTTTGCTGTCGGATTGCTTTCGTCTCAATTCAAGGCTTGGCTATCCAAATGACGTCCGTTCTTCGCTACTGTGGACTGCTTTTCCTCTCACTTTCGGCCGCCTTGTTATTCGCGCAACCGGCGGATGAGCCGGTCGACTTCAACAAAGCTCGCCAGTTGATCGAGCGAACGCGCGGCGGCGAAGCGTTGTCTCCGGAAGAGAAGCGCTATCTCGATCGCGCGCGCGCTGAGCGAGAGAAGCAGCAGCGTGCGCAGCGTCCTGACGGACGGCCAACCTCCGCCGACGGTGCGGTTGCGGTGCGTACGGGCCAACAGCGTCCGGCGCCAGGTCGAATTGCTCCTCTCACGGATCTGGGTGTCGATGACCGCTACGAGGGTCACGACGGCGGACTTTATGGCGGAGGCCGTAATGCTGCGCCTGATACCCTTCGCGCTACGGCTGAGAGGGAACTGCGCGCGGTTCGCCCGCGCGATTCGGCCGGTCAGCCGGCCGCCGACGGTATCATCGGCTTTGTAGCGCTGAGCATGTCGAACGCCACGCAAGAGTTCTCTCGTTTCAAGCGGATGGCGGATGCCTCGCCGCTCAAGTCTCCCCGGGTAACCATCGTCGACTGCGCCCAAGGCGGCCAGGCGATGGCCGAATGGGCGTCCGCTGACGCTCGGACATGGCAGGTCGCGCGCGAACGACTGGCCGCGGCAGGCGTCGCGTTAACACAGGTTCAGGTCGCATGGGTCAAGGTCGCCAACAAGAGCCCCACGGGGTCGCTCGAAGAACATGGGCGCAAACTGGAGCGCGATACGCTGGCGCTGCTGCATCACGCTCGGCGGTTGTTTCCCAACTTGCGCGTCGTGTATTTAGGCAGCCGTACGTATGGCGGTTACGCTACGAGCGGTCTGAATCCCGAGCCGTACGCGTTCGAAAGTGCGTTTGCCGCGCGCTGGTTGATCGAGCGCCAGATGCGAGGCGATCCCGAACTCGCCCTCACGCGTACGCCGCTGCTGCTCTGGGGACCTTATCTTTGGGCTGACGGCCCGCGCGGGCGGAAGGCCGACGCACTCGTCTGGGAACGCAGCGATTTCGTCGCAGACGGGGTGCATCCAAGTCCGGCGGGCCGGCAGAAAGTGGCCGAACTGCTCATGAATTTCCTCACCGCCGATCCGCTCGCGAAGCCGTGGTTTGCCGCGAAGTGATCGTCTCACCGCTTACGTGCGAATGCACGGGAAAGGTGGTGGCGGCTGCCCTTCGGCTTTCAATGGCGGTGTATGTGACCTCCTTTGGGCACGGCTAGTCTTGAAGGTTGGGGGCCGGCCTCCGTTCCTCAACGAGGCGTTCACGTTGCCGGTTCGCGAGCCGCTCAAGGCTCGGTGAAAATCGCGTTGGCGATTGCTCAAGGTGGGATGCGGGACTTCGCCCCCCGGGGGTTCCATCGCCCACGTCTCGATGATGGAATAATGCCGGTGGAGACGCCGGTTAAACCGTGTGACGAAACTGGATACTGCCGGAAGATTTCTCAGTGGGGGGCTCGCTCCCGCTGCTCCGACGGGTGATCTATGTGTTCCTACCCATCCGGTTCGGGGTCCTACGTACGGGGATTTACATGCCTCAATCACGTAGACCCGCGGATGGTCGGACTGAGCGGTTGCTGGCAAAGTGAACCCATGAACAGCACTCTCTACTACGTTGTGGTCATCTCAGGCTTCATTCTGGCTGTAGGCTCGCTCATCATGGTGGTTGCATTGCGCAATGCGCCGGAAGGGTTCGAAGGTGAGGAGGGATTCGTTGGTCTCACCAAGGGCGACGAGCAGCTCCTGGGGGAGTTTGCCGCGTTCCGAAGCCAGAGGATGGCTCACATTGGTCAGAACCAGATGACGGCCTAATACCACGCTGTTTGGCGCATTCGACGGAAAGTGACGGGCGCTTGGAGGAAGTGCAGAGTGAAATCGGGGTGCCGTCGTTGTTGGAGTTAGCGATAGCGTCAGGTGTCGGCGTTGACGGCGGAACTGTCCGTCCACACCCTGCGAGTCTATGACTCAGACCGCTCGCAAGCTTCGCTGGGGAATCCTTGGGACCGCGCGAATCGCGCGGCTAAAAGTTATTCCAGCGATCCAGCGCTCTCTTCACTCCGAAGTCGTCGCCATCGCGTCGCGATCAATCGAAAAGGCCCGCGAAGCCGCTCACGCGCTGGGGATACCCCGAGGGTATGGCTCGTATGCCGAGCTCCTCGCCGATGCCGAAGTCGACGTGATCTATAATCCGTTACCCAACGATCAGCACGTTGCGCTCACGCTGCAGGCCGCCCGCGCCGGGAAGCACGTGCTCTGCGAAAAACCCATCGCCCTTACGACCGCCGAAGCTGAACGGCTGCGCGAGGCGCCGCAGGACCGCGTCATCCTCGAGGCCTTCATGGTGCGGTTTCATCCGCAGTGGCTCCGCGCCCGGGAGATTTTACGCAGCGGCGAATTGGGTGAGGTCCGCATCATCACTGGCTTTTTTAGTTACCATAACGTCGACCCCAAAAACATTCGTAATGATCCGCAGAAAGGCGGCGGGGCGGCGTGGGACATCGGCTGCTATCCGTTGGTGGGTGCGCGATTCCTCTTCGAATCCGAGCCTCGCCGGGTCGTCACGTTGGTTGATCGGGATCCGTCCTTTGGAATTGACCGGGTGACCAGCGCATTGGTCGATTTTGGCGGTGGCCGCCGGTTGGATTTCACAGTCTCCACCCAGAGTGTGCCTTATCAATCGATTCAGATTTTCGGGACAAAAAAGCGCCTCGAGATCCTCATCCCCTTCAATGCTCCGCAAGGCGAGTCCACGTCCTTGCTCATTGATGACGGATCGACGCTCGATCGCAGTTCTGCGCGTCGGGAAACGCTCCCGGCGTGCGATCAATACACGGAGCAGGCGGATGCCATGGCACAAGCGATTCGGGGCGGTCCTCCGCTGCCCTACGGAGTCGAGGATGCGATTCAAAATATGCGAATCCTCGATGCGCTCGCCGAGTCGGATCGTCTCGGCGCGTGGGTGGATGTCTCGAGCGAGTCGCGTTCCGGGGCGAAGCGCTGAACCGTCCCCGAGGTTCCGCCATTGAACGTGCCCGCAAGCCGGCTGGATGGCGTGGTATCGTAACCTGCGTCTGTGATCCCGGATGGCGGCTGTGTCGCGGCACCATGCAGGGCGCGGATAACGGGATCAGGTGCGGGCTTCCTCGCACTCAGCCTTCGCCGGTACTTCCAGCGCCCGGCGCAGATCGTGGCCGGTCGGCTGTTGAAAAACCCGGAGGTCGAACTCGCCGACGATGGAAAACAAGTGGTCGAAAATGTCGTGGTGCGATTTACAAGTACTATCAAGCTGGATACAACCTGGGTTTGCCGCCCGTGATTCCCCGTCGCGGCCGGCCTAATCGCGTCCCATCTTGATGGGAACGCTCACGCGGACATTGACGGGATATCCGCCATGGCTGACACCGGGGTAAAACTTCCACTTCGCAATCGCGTTCACCGTGCGTTGCGCGATCGTTCGGTCCACCTTCTCCAAAACCGTGACATCACGCACTGAGCCGTCGCGTAACACAATGAACGTAACGGTAATGAAGGCGGGAGTCGACCGGGGTATTCGGCCGAGGTCCAACGGAGTGGTGAGATAGGGTCGCGGGGGCGTCCGCAGTTCCGCCTGGTTCGCCAGCCGATCCAAATGCAGCAACGTTCCCTCTAGCTTGAGCTCACGCCCGGCGACAACCTTGCCACTCATCTTCAGCGACTCGTAGCCGTTCGCGCGGAGTTCATAGGTTTGGTCCCCCGCCGGGATGTCCCTTAACGTCAGTGGCGTCGTTCCGATTTCAAGGCCGTCGCGTGTGACGGTCGCGCCGGCGGGAGAGCTGGCGATCGTGACGGCTCCGCTCTCGAACGTGGTGGCTGCGCGTGCCGTCTTGCCTCGGGCGACGGTGACGCGTTCGGTCCGGTCCGGCCAGCCGGCACGGCTAAACTGCACCACGTAATCACCGGGAGCCAGATCGTTGAAGCGGGCCGGGGTGCGTCCGCGGCGCAGAGGCCCGGCGTCTTCATCCGTATTCAACCGTCGGATACTGAAGTCCGTTTCGCCCGGTTCGCTGGAAACGGCGATCGTGCCGGTGGCGCGCTCAAGGGTGATTACGCCTAAGTCGGTGGTCTTCGATCCAATGATGTCAGCGGTGAGTTCCACCGGCATGTGATCGACGAGCGTGATCTTTAACCGATATTCGCCCGGAGAGAGATCCTCGATCGAAACCGGGGTTAGCTGGGGCGGATGGTCGTCGACCCGCACCTCGGCTCCGGCGGGCGACGTCGCAAGTTTCAGGATACCGGGACTGGTGGCGGCACGAGCCGCTTCCAGTTTCGGTTCCAGCTGCCGACGGGTCTGTTCCTCGGCTTCGCTGCGCGCCTGCGCCACGGCGAGCTCTCGAGTGGTGTCGGCTTCGCGGCGGGCCTGCGCCACGGCGAGCTCTCGAGCGGTGACGGCTTCGCGGCGGAAGCGCTCCACCTCGGCGGCTGCCGCACGCTCAGAATCGTGAGCGCGTTTCTCGGCTTGATCCCTTTGCGCTTCTAATCGCCGCACCTGTTCCACGACGACGGACCGTTCCTTGTTGAGTGTCCCAGACTCGTTTGCCGCGTCTGCGCGTTCGTGTCCTGCGGCAGCTTGGAGGGCTTCCGCGTCGAGATAGAATTTCCAGGAAACCGCCGCGCCGATCAAGGCGAGCGCGAGCGCAAAATGCGGCCAGTATCCGCGTTTGCGAAGGACGATGACGACCGGTTCGCGCGGCGGAACCGGCGCTCGTGCCGCCGTAGCCGCTGGTGCCGCTGTCGACGTGGGTGGCTGGGGCGGTGGTCTCGGGGCCTCGTCCGGTGCCGGCACCGGACGATTGGGCGGAATGGACGGCGGGTGGATGGGTCGCAGTAGGATGGGCGGAGTTCCTCCGGCCGCGGGCCCGCGGGGCCGCGGCTGTTCTAACGAAGGCTCCGGGTGCGGTATCCTTACCGGCGGCTGGAGTGGCTCCGAGGTGAGCGGATCCGGTTCGGTGCGGGCGCTTATGTCTGCAGCTGGGAGAACGGGAAGGAGAGGATGGGTCGGAACGGGCGTGGGCCGTGAGGGCTCGGCCGGAGCCGTCGTTGAAGGGGAGGGGGGTGGAAGAGGAGAAGGGATTTCGCCGCGACCCACGACGGCGGGAGAGGGAACCTCCGGCGTTGATGGGACCGAGGCGGCCCGGTCCGTTCGACCCCGGGTCTCCGCTGCCGCCAGGGACGAGCCGGCAAGTCGCCCGATCGCCCCCCAAACGGGATGCCACGCCGGGCTGCCGTGAGCGTGCGCGGCGGCGAGATGCATTGTACCCAGTAGATCTGGGGATATGTGTTCAATCGGGGTTGCGAGACTCAGCTGCAGATGGTCGGTATAACGATTGAGATCCGGCGTCCAGAACGGCAGTCCCAACGCTCGAGCGATTCCCTGGCCGAGCCACGCTTGTTTATTCGTCAGGCCGGTGCACGCGAAGCTCATCGTTCCGGAAAGCGCCGGAGTGTTGCCCGCCGCAGCTCGCAGTTGGGGAGCCACCGCATCGGCTAGTCGCGGTGCAGCGGCACGAACAGCCGGTGCGTCGGTGAAGAATTGACGCGCCGCCTCGACCGGGCTTCTCAGACCGAGCAACTCCTGCACTGCCTTTAAGAGTGACTTGAAGCCGGCCTCGCAACGGGTGACCGCCTCGACCCCGCGTAGTCCAATTGTGAATACGTAGGAATGATTGTGGCCAATATGCCACAGCAGCACGGCGCCTCCGGAATTGAGTCGTACCATCGTCGCCGCCGCCCCGACGCAGGCGAGCACGGATGCGCCCAAGGCCGTGGTGACAATCCCCCGCTCAATCGTTTCCGCGGCCGCGTCTGACAAGGCATCTCCGGGAGCCACGCCCAACAGCCAGCGCCAATGCCCGTTTCCCGGTGATGATAGCGGCATCCCGTCGGCCGCATTGCAGCCGATTATCTCCACCGGCGCGCGAAACCCGTGAGGTAAACGCGCGGCGAAACCCCGGAGGTCGCCCTCGGACCGCAGTCCCTGCACCTGCTCCGCCTCCACGAGCTGCCACCAGATCGGCTGCGGAGCGACCGAGGCGATGGCGGACACGGGCGCGTTCTCGCTCCAATCGCGGAGGATTCGCTGCGAGGATGACACCTCCACCGAGGCGCATTCATCCGAAAAATGGACGGCGTTCCCGGCCGTACGGACCGCATGCAAGGTATGCTGCGTGATCGCTACGTAATGACGCTTGATGGTGGGGGACAGTGAGTCGGACATGGCAGGCGGCGATCGTGAATACGGTCAGCCCGAGACTTCGAAGACCCGCAGTTCCTCCGACAGTGCCGCTGTTTTCACGGTCCCGCTTGGGCCCGCCATGACATGATCGGCAAGGGATCCAATTGGGGGAATGTCGGCACAAACAGAAGTGACACAGTGACAATCATTACGATTCACCGGCGGCGCCGCAATCCACTGCTGGGCAGAGATCTGCTCCCGGGGGCGGTCGTTGGCGTGGGGCGATCCCGCAATCACCTCATCGCACTGACTTTCTGGCGCTTGCGACGATTACGAAAGTCAATTTGTTTCTATCGTGGCTTCTGATCTCGGATTGGTGCGGGCCGTCGTTGGACGCGCCGCCGTTTTCCCTTCATCACGCGGTGGTCATTCGGTTCAATGGGCCATGCAGAACGCCAGCCATTTTTGGGAATTGATCCTCGGCACCGTCATCGCGTTGCTGCCGGTGATCAATCCGCTCGCCGCCGCGCCCACTTTCCTCGCGATCACGGACGGAGACACCCGGGAACGGCGACTGCAGCAACTTCGGAAGGCCTGTATTTATATGGTAGCGATCCTCGTGTGCTTCTTGATCGGCGGCACCTTTATTATGGCGTTCTTCGGCCTCTCTATTCCGGGACTTCGCATTGCGGGCGGCTTGCTGGTTGCGGGAATCGGTTTCGGCATGTTGATGTCACCGCCGAAGACGCCGTCCAAGGATCCCGCCGAGGCGGAAGCTCGCGCCAAGCTCGACGTCTCTTTTTCACCGTTGGCGATGCCGATGTTGAGCGGCCCAGGATCAATTGCGGTGACGATCGGTTTCACGTCCTTGGCGAAGCAGTGGCTCGATTACGTGGCCATTATACTCGGAATCCTTGTTGTCGCATCGATCACGTATATCACTCTCCAATTATCGGAACGCGTGGTGCGCGTCATTGGCGTCAATGGGATGAGTGCGCTCACCAAGGTGATGGGATTTCTCATCCTGTGTATTGGAATTCAGTTCGTGGTTAATGGAGTCGTGGGCGTCGCGACCGAACCGACGCTTTTGCGGCATATCCGTGACGCCTTGAAGTAAACGCGGACCGCTGGACTAACCTTTGTCGCAGCGACCGAAATCCAAACAGAAATGGCTTTGCTCCCTTACGACGGCGACAGACGTACGACTTGCGGACTCAGGTCGAGGTGGGCTGACGCCCTCCGTCACCCTCCCGCGTTATCCCGCAAAGGCCACGTAGATCGATAAGACAGTAAACACCAGCACTGCCCCGACCCAAGGGGCGCCGCGCCAGGGAGTCATGTCGACCGCCTTCACATCCTCCATCGTCCATCGCTCGGCGCGAGGCCGCCATGCCGTCAGAGCCAGCATGACGGCGATCAGCACCACAAAAACCACTCCCAGAAAGTGAAACTCGTTGATCATTCCCGCCCAGCCGGAGAACGGTGGCACAAAGTAACCGAGTGCGATGATCGCCACGCCGCCGAGCAGGCCCGTCTTCGCCGCCAGGGGTGACAGGCGCCGGTGTAGCATCCCGAGCACGACGACGGAGAAGATCGGAATGAAGTAGATGCCGTTCATCTTTTGCAGATAACCAAAAATGCTCGCGGTATTTGCCAGCAGCGGCGCCACGACCATTGCGAACACGGTTATTCCCATTCCGAAGCGTCGGCCGGCCCGGATCACCTCGGCATCCATCGCGGCCGGTCGCAGGTTCGGCTTGTACAAGCCAAGACTGAATAGAGTGCACGTTGAATTGAGGGCGGAGTTGAAGCTGCTCAAAATCGCCCCAAGCAATACCGCCGCAAAGAATCCGCTGAGCGGTGCGGGCAGGACAGCCCCGACGAGCCGTCCGTAAGCATGGTCGGGCTTCAGGCCTTCGCCCGCGAAAAGGTGAAACGCAATGATGCCCGGCAACACTAAATACAGGGGTCCGAGAAGTTTTAGAAAACCGGTTAACAACACGCCCTTTTGTCCCTCCGCGAGCGAATTTGCGCCGAAGGTGCGCTGAATGATTTGCTGGTTCGTGCACCAGTAAAAGAGGTTCAAGAGCAGGATGCCTGAGAACAAGGTACTAAACGGAACGGAACTTTGCGGGCCACCAATGGAGTTCAACATCTCTGGTCGCGCGGTCCGCAGGATATTCCAACCCGCCAGCGCCCCGGCACCGTCACCGACGGTGCGAAGGCCAAAATAAACGATGAGCATGCCGCCAGTGAGCAAGCCAACCCCGTTCAGCGTATCCGATATCGCCACGGAACGCAGGCCGCCGGAGAGTGCGTAGATTGCGCCCACGATTCCGACCACCCAGACGATCAGCCAAAGCGCCGTGCCGTAATCCACTCCCAGTAGGGTATCCAATCTCAAGATACTGATCATGCCGGTCGCGCCGGTATAAAGAATGATCGGCAAAAGAATGAACGCATAGGCGAGCAGGAAGATCGCGTTGGCGATCGACCGGGTGCCGCCATCGAAGCGTTTCTCTAAAAACTCCGGCACGGTGGTAACGCCCCCGCGCAGAAAGCGCGGCAGAAAAAACAGTGCCATCGCCACCAGGGCTACCACGGCTTGTACTTCCCACACCATTACGGCCAGGCCATCGACAAAGGCGGCGCCGTTCAGGCCCACCATTTGCTCGGTCGAAAGATTCGTGAGCAACAGTGACCCAGCGATCACCGGAAAGGTCAGCGATCGTCCTGCCAGGAAGTAGCCGTCGTTCGAGGAGCGGTCGTCTCTCCGGGTGATCAGCCACGTCAGTACACCCACCAAACCGGTAAAGGCGGCAAAGGACAACAGGGGTATCATGGCGCGCGAGTCTGGGGGCGCGAGTCCACGGCGCAACCTCGCATCCTCGCTCCCCGATGCTTAAAGGCAGGATGCAATGCCGTTTGCGTCGCTTCCCCGAGTGGCTCGGTTGAGCCCAAATACCGGTGTAAGTGGTTGCCGCGCACCGCTGGCCACCCAAGGGCGGGAATATCTCGATGTGCGGGGAGCGATAACGCGTAGCCCGCTGTCTGCAATCGAGTTCAGGCCCGGCGGTAAGCGAACTCCACCGCGGAATGCGCTTTTCCGACGACCGCCCGCAGCAAATCAACCTTATGCAATTTCCCACTCACGAAGAGATCTCCCACCGCGCCCTTCAGCTCTGGCAGGATTCGGGCTGCGCCAGCAGTGCCGACGTTAACTGGTTTGAGGCGGAGCGGCAACTGAGCGAGGGAACGACGCCGTACTCCGATTACAGTGAGCCGGTGTCTTCAGTCCATCACACGCTCAATGAGAGTTCCAGTTCACGCGCAGTGGAGCAACGGGCGGCAGAGCAAAAACGGGACGCTCGTGCGCCACAGATGGCGACGCACACTGCACCGAAGCCGGTGCCGGCCGCGACGGGCAAGCCGCTCTGGAGCCGCCCGCACTCATCTTAACCGCGAGACACCCTTGATGGCGGCGTGAATGAAGACACAGCCTGAGTCGAGTCGATGTTTCAAAGTCGCCGCTCAGGCGGGGAGCCCTGAGTCGTGACTGCGTTCGCGAAAGAAACCATCGAGCTCGATGCCATTCGGGATCACTATGATCGCCTGTCATCGCTGTATTTTCGCTTTTGGGGTGAGCACATTCATCACGGATTTTGGGAGGGCAATGAGACGCTCGCTGCCGCCCAGGTGAACCTGATTGCGCGGCTCGCAGCCGCCGCCCGGATACCGCGCGGGGCACGGGTCCTGGATGTCGGGTGTGGGCTCGGGGGCTCCGCACTGTGGCTCGCCTGCGAACATGGTTGTTTTGTCCACGGGCTCACCCTGAGCCCGGTCCAGGTGATGACCGCCACGCAACGCGCCCAAACGCTCGGCTTGGAGCATCAGGTGCAATTTCAAGTCGGCGATGCCAACTGCCTCGAACTGGAGCCTGAAAGTTTCGATGCGGCGTGGACGATCGAATGCAGTGAGCATCTGTTCGACAAATCGCAATTTATCGCGTCGGCCGCCCGCGCGTTGAAACCAGGCGGCACCCTCGCAATTTGTGCCTGGCTCGCGGATCCGCAATCGGCCGAGCACCAAATGTGGGTCGATGATGTCTGCCGGGGCATGCTCTGCCCCTCCCTTGGCAGCCAGGCCGATTATATCGAGTGGATGCGAGCAGCCGGTTTGCAGATCATGGTCGCCGAGGACATCACCCGGAAGGTGGAACGTACGTGGGATCGGGCGCGCGTTATCCTCGAGCGGCCGGAAGTGCAGGCGATTTTAAAGGTGAGTGGACGCGCCACGCGGGAGTTTGCGAATTCGTTTGTTAGCATTCGCCAGGCCTATGCAGTGGGCGCCATGTCGTATGGACTGTTCGCGGCGCGTAAGCCGGAATCAGCGCCGGGCGCGACGGACGGCGCCCGAAAATAATCATAAGGGAGTGCGCGGTGGTATTGCCAGGCGACGTGGGTCTCCGAGATGTTTTCCCGACCACCGGGTCGGACCGCGAGGAGCCGATTCTCCGCCCAGGCGTCTCCGTCTCAAAAAGTACGGCGGCGCGAGATCGGCTAGGAAATTTGGGTTCACTCCCGTTGACCGTCTACTGACGCCCGGGCGCAGTGCGGTCGTCGCCGAAATACTTTTCGCTGCGATAGCGCAGCCACACGCGCAGAACCTGAGGCACCTTCTCGCGTTCGGCGTCCGTCATCGACTGATAAAGAGCAATCGCTTTTTCCCGCTCAACCCGACAGGCGCGGTTGTTGTGGGCGTCCCAGAGACTCCGCGCGGCGCGAATGCGCCGACAGGTTTCTTTAAGTAAGGCCGACCCGGTGAGCGGCTGGGCTCCGGGTTTCTTTTTCGCAGACATGGAAGCATTGTACCGTGGCGGACACGAGATGCAACCTGCCGACATTTGCCGCGTCGGATCGAGATTCATGCCGCGTTCCTGCTTGGCTTCACGAGCTGAGGACAGAGTATCTTGCACCTATAAACCACCCGCTGTATTCCGTCGCCGCGAAACCAGGATTGGCTTCGGCTGGAGTTCATTCACGTCGCGGCCTACAGAAACGTTTCATGCTCATGTCGTCCTATTTCTATCGTCCTGCCGCGCTCATCGCGCTTTTCCTTGGACTGTTTGCTTTTGTTTCCGCTGCCTCGGCCGAAACCGCACTGAAGCGGACCGATCCCGGCGAGGCTCCGGCTGGCCTCCTCTGGGTCGGCAATAGCTTCTTTTATTATAACAACAGCATGCATGGTCACTTCGGTCGGTTGGCCGCTTCCGCCTCGCCGGAGATTCGCGTGCGCAGTACCTCGGTGACCATCAGCGGCTCGGGCTTGGACTGGCATGACATGGAATCGCTCGTGCGCGAGGGAGGCCTCGGCCGCTATTCATTCGTGGGCGACAACGAAGTTCGCTTCAACCCTCCCGGCCGCCAGTATGACATGGTGATCATGATGGACTGCAGCCAGTGTCCGGTGCATCCGCAACTGCAGCCCGTTTTCCATCAGACGGTGCGACGGCATAAGCAGACGTTGGCGAAGGCAGGTATCCGAACAGCCTTGTTCATGTCGTGGGCGTATAAAGATAAGCCCGAGATGACCGCCCGGCTGGCGGAGGAATATACTCGGGCGGCCAACGACAACGATCTCATCGTAATTCCCGCTGGTTTGGCCTTCGCCGCCGCCATCGCGAAGCAGCGCGGGATTGAGCTCTATCAGGCCGACAAGCGGCATCCCAGTCTCGCCGGAACCTACCTGGCTGCCGCAACCGTCTATGCCACGCTTTACCGCACGTCTCCGGTTGAGTTGACCTACACCGCCGGGCTGGATTCTGAGTTGGCGATGCTGCTCCGAACCGTGGCGTGGGAAACGGTGCGGTCCTATCTTCGGCTCTGAACGCGTTTCGCCCTCGGATGAATTGAAAGTGATACAGGCATTCCTGCCTGTTCCGGAGCCAGAATAACAGACAGGAATGTCTGTATCACTATTTCATACAGACAGGAATGTCTGTATCACTTTGCGGTCAGCCCGGGAGCTTTTCGTAGGCCACCAACGTGGGCTCGATGGCGCGCAGGGCCTCGGCCCAGAAGTCCGGCGAGGTGAGGTCGGCATCGAGCGCCCGACGCGCGACCTCTTCGCAAGGCGCGCTGCCCGTCAAAGCGAGGAAGGCTTCATAGCGGGGAAGGAACGATGGACCTTCGGATTGAAACCGGGCGAACAGCGCCTGGCTGAGCAGGTAACCGAAGACGTAAGGGAAATTATAGAAGGAAACTTCACCGATGAAGAAGTGCATCTTCGAGGCCCAAAACAGCGGATCCGTGCCGTCGGGCAAGAGCGTGTCACCGTAGAGTTGCTGCTGCGCGCCGGTCATCAGCTCACCGAGCCGGGAAACGGACACTTCGCCGTGCGCTCGCTCAGTATAGAACGCCTTTTCGAACTCATAGCGCATGGGGATGTTTATCAAGTAGGCGTGCGCGCGGAGCATCTCTTGATCGAGCAGGTACGCCTTCATGCCGGGAGCGAGGTTTGGATCACTCTTCATGCCGCTGAGCAAAATCATCTCGGCGAAGTTGGACGCCGTCTCCGCGAGTGTCATCGGATAGCTGGCGGCGGGCGAGCGGAAGGGACGCAACACCCGTCAGCGGTTCGTTGGGTGGAAGCCCAGCAGATCGAGCACATGGCGTTCAACCTGGCGGTTCTTCCCTTCCGCGGGGAAATCGTGAATATGCAGCGCCGGGTTGAAGTTCAGTTCGAGGATGCAGTATTCCGCCGTCGAGCTCTCGGCGGTGGGATCCGGAATGATCATATCGAGTCCGCAAATCGCGGCGCGGACCACGGCGGTGGCCTGCTCCGCCCAGCGTTGGTAGACCGCCGGCATGGTATCGGTAAAATCAATACTATCGCCACCGGTACTGATATTGGAGTTCTTGCGGAGGAAGACCGTGGTGCCCGCGGACGGAACGCTCTCGGGGGACAGCCCCTGGCCTGCGAGGAACTCGAGTTCAGGGGCGTCGAGGCGAATCCGCTCCAGCGGTTTCCGGTAGCCTTCGCCCCGGTACGGATGCTCGTTCTTCGCCGCCACGAGTTCGCGGATTGTCCTCCGGCCATCACCCTGGACGTTGGCGGGAATCCGGTGTAGGACCGCACGGGTTTGTCCGCCGATCACGAGGAAACGAAATTCGCGCCCGGTAATAAACTCCTCCACGAGCACGCTGGCGTCCAAGGTGAACGCGGCTTCGAGCGCGGCGCGGTAATCGAACAGCTCCGTACCGGCCTCGAGGATCACGACGCCTTCCCCAAAATTCGTGCTGTTGGGTTTGACCACGATCTTGTGCTCCCGGTGGGTCGAATAGTCGGCGAGGGCTGCATCGAGGGAGCGATACTTGCCTCCCGCGGGCACGCGCAGGCCCTCCTGGCGTAGGACGATTTTTGTCGCCTCCTTATTCTCCATCAACAAGGCGCTGATATAAGGGTCGGCGGAGGTCCGGGTCGCCTGCTTGACGTATTCCGTGCGGCCGTCGCGACGGAGCGCGATGAAGTTGTCTTCCGGGTCGAGAATCTCGACCTCGACGCCGCGGTGACGTGCTTCGGCGATCAGGACCTGGGTGGACAGTTCCAGCGTTTCAAGATTCATGGGCGATGTATTCACGATGTTGATGCGCCAGGGCGAGGCCCCGTTCGAGTTGTGATTCTCCATTTGCCGCCAACGCTTCGCGCAACCGATCGATCGGCCGGGGCCGGTGGCCTTCCCATTGTTCGCGCCGATCGACGACCGCCTCGCGATAATCCGCCGGCAGGTGAGCGGCGATCTCCGTCATGGCGTCGAAGAACGCGCGCGCCTGCTCGCCTTCCTCCGGTCCAGGCCGGCAGGTTTCTTCGCAGAGGGAAGAGCCGCAGAGCGTCGACCAGCGGTTGCGTGCCGCGATGCGTTCGCGTTCCGCTGGAGAAATCAGCGGACTGGGCAGGAACAGGCAGGCGAGCAGCAGCACATGAAAAAAGCGGAGCGCGTCCGGTCCAATGCCCAAGGGTTCGAAGGGGTCGAGATCGAACACGCGAAACTCCAGATAGCCGACGCCCTCGCGGTCGAGGGCATCGAGCAGCGCGAACTGTTCTCCGCGCAAGGACGACGGCCCGCCGTGCGTGACGGCGCCGAGCGACGCCGGTTTGGGGCGCACTGGGCTATAGAATTCGCGTTCATGCGCGAGCAACGGAGCATCGGAGGCGGAGCGCGGTGCGATGGCGTCGGCGATCTTTGCGCGATATTCCGCGAGCGACTCGAAGCTGACGCCGATCTGGCGTTCGACGTCCGCGGCCAAGGCATAGCCAAGTGGACTCAAACGTACACTCGAAATATGTTCCCGGCAGCGCGCGGCGTCGGCCTGCAGCTCCGGCCGGGTGTGACGCAACAAATCACGCCAGAACGCCTCGTCTCCCGGAGGGCTGACGCCCGCGAGGGCATTGAATATATATTGGTGACGGACAAAATTCCGCATGACCGAGAAATATATATTGTTATGCGCCGCCTTATCCGGTTCGGGTGACGGCGTGGCTGCGCGCCAGCAGGAAAGGAATTCCGGCGTGAAGGAAAAGTTGGTGTGGATCCCGCAGATAACCTGCCGGGCCTTGCCGTGGCGCTGTTCGAGCTTTCGGCGGTAGACGCGCTGCGCCTCCCACTCGGGCCGGCCTTCGAAGGTCGCGGCCTGCACCCGCTCGGGTGCGTCCCACCGCCCCGGCAAGCTGAGCGGCCACAGCAGCTCGGTCCCGATGGCCTGCTGCAGACGGCGCTGCAAATGCGTCAACTCGGCCAGGGCGCTCGCCGTGTCGGGGTGCGGCTGCGTGATGAGTTCCGCCTGACTCTCGGCGAAGTCGACCGAGATTTGTTTCTCTTCGTTAGGAAAAGGATGCGGCGTGGTGGCCGGCTGACCCTCGGCGGTGGTGCGCAGGACTTCCCGCTCCAAGCCCCAACGCCCGGTGGCCAGCAACGGCCCGCCGCCCTGCGCGAGAAAGCGTGGGAGCATCGCGAGCGGGGCGCAGGGTGGTGGCGCCGTTTCGTCGGATGATCGAGTTGCTCGCATGCGAATGTTCTAGCTCATCGCGGAAGGGGCGCACGTGTTATTTTGTTGGAGCGTCCGGACGTTTCGACCGTTCTCCGCGTTGTCCTGTCCGGCCTTCGTGCGATTCGAAAGGGGACGCGTTCGGATCAGGGGCAATTGGCTGCGACGGCCTTGGCTGAAATGTGGCCAGCCCGGCAGCGGTTCGCCCGATGCTTCGGGTCGTCCTGCAACAGACGCCGGGTGACGCCATTGCTCCAGCCGAAGCCGTCCTGGAGCGGGTATTCCCCGCCTGAGGCGTGTTCGGCGGAGGAGCGCAGATCGTATTTCTCCACGATCTTGCGCTCGCGTTCGAAGACTTCGGAGACGAGTTCGAGCCAGCGCGACTCGATGTCGTTCGCCAACTCCGTATGGCCATACTTCTGAAGGCCACGGATAGCCATCCATTGCAGGGGCGCCCAACCGTTCGGTTGATCCCATTGTTCGCCGCTCCCGCTTACCTCGGTCGTCGCCAAGCCGCCTTTTGCCATCAGCCGATGCTCAATGGTTGCAGCGACCGCACGTGCCTGGTTCGCGTTGGCCAATTGAAGAAACAGCGGAACCACCGTGGCGGCCGTAAGATTTTCGCGCTGGCGGTCCAGCTGCCAATCGAAGTCGAAATACGCTCCGGTTTGTTCGTTCCACATGATGCGATCGATAGCGGCACGGCGCCGCTGCGCTCGCTCGGCGAATTCCGCCGCGGCAATGCGGTCGCCTTGCAGTTCACTCAATTCGGAAATGCGCACTTCGAGCCGGTGTAACAGGCTGTTGAGATCGATGGGCAGAATCGATGTGGTCCGAATGCTCGAGAGTCGCTTCGGATCAGCCAGCCAGCGCGAACTGAAATCCCATCCCGACTCGGCGCCGGCGCGCAAATCGCGGTAGACTTGGTGAGCGGGGCGATCGCTTTCTTGAGCGGTGTGGACGTCTTCGCGATAGGATTCGTCGCGCGCCGTGTCGCGGTCATCCCAATACCGGTTGAGCAAACTGCCATCGGGCAGGCAAACGCATCGCGAGTGGACGTCTCCGCCCCGCAAGCGATCGCTACCCTCCATCCAGAATGCGTGCTCGCGGTGTAGTTGGGGTAGATAATCGCTCGCCCGGCGAACCCCGGTTTCCTCGAACAGCTCGGTCATGAGGACAAACACTGGCGGCTGGGAGCGACTTAAATAATACGTGCGGTTGCCGTTCGGGATTCGGCCGTAGGAGTCGAGCAGATACGCGAAGTTGTCCGCCATCGCACGGAGCAATTCGTGGCAGCCCGTTTCCTCCAGCCCGAGCATGGTGAAATACGAGTCCCAATAATAGAGTTCGGTGAAGCGCCCGCCGGGGACCACATAGTCATAGGGAAGGGGCAGGAGAGAGGTCCCGGCGGGATGCTCGCGCGGATGACGCGTCAGAATGCCCCAGAGATAGTCAATGTGGTCCTGCAGGGAGCGATCGGGGTCCGACACGAAGGCACTCGAAGGTATTTCGAAAGGTTGGAAGTGCCGCATCACAAACGCGCGCAGATCAAAGCCAGGATCATCGCGCTCGATTCGGTACGCGGTCAGGATGTCCTCCGGGTGCTGCCGCGGCACACAGTCGACGAACGTCTTGCTGTCTTCGAATACCCGACCCATTTGGACTGCCACGAAGAGTTCTTGATAGCGATCGGATGGCGTCAGGGTATCGGCAGCCGCGACATCGCAAAGCGCGTCGTGGTGGCGATTAAATGGATCGAGGTGGTTCATGGATCGGGCAGGCAAGGCTGTTAACGACTGACCACATTTTCGGTCGTGGGTGGCGTGCCGGCTCGCACTTAGCACCGGGCTCCTGGACAAACACTGCGCCGCCCGCGATCAGCGTGAACGCCCGGTGTCCCTACGTTACGCGCTTGGAGTGGAGCTGACGCATGGAGGAACGAGCGGAGTCAAAACGGAGGATGGAATGAGCACATGCGAAACGGGAGCGACCGCCGGGTTCAGAGGTGCAAAGTTAAACCACAAGAACGGGTGGGTCCGGAGCAAAACCTCGACCTCCGACAGGACGCTTTGAAAATGGTCGCGGGCTCGTTGCAGGTTCGATTCCTTGGATTCACTATTGGGTTCGAAAACGGGGAAGCCGTGAATCTGCGATTCGTGAGATCCCGATGGGATGCTGACGCAAAAGGTGACCGGTCGCTGAAACATCAATCCCAGATGATAGATCGTGAAGGGAAACTGTCGCTGCGCCCCGAGGAACTGAAACGCCTCCAGTTTGGAACTGTGAGCCACGCGATCACATTTCATGGCGACCGTTCCGCCGGAAACCACCGCGTCTTTGAGTGCGAAGAGGAGGTTTCCCGTATCGTTCACCCAAATGAAAGTCACCCACGTGCTGCACTGAGAGGCGAACTGACGCAGGAAATTGGGGTCGCCGAGGCGAAAACGAACCATGTAAATATGGCGCCGAAACTGACCGAGGAAGAAGCCCAGCAGATCGGAATCTCCGATGTGGAAGGTTCCCAGCAGCGCCGGTCGTTGGGACTTCATCAACGCGGAGAAATCGTCACACCCGGGCGTTGACCGGCAGGTATGGGGCTGTCCGGCGGCTACATTGAGCCGCAACATGTGCATCCGCGTGAACTCGCGGTAGTGTCGCCAGATTTCGCGGAGCAGGGGAGGCCGGCCCAGGACGGCGGCCAGATAATGCTGGGAGTTACGACGAGGCCGGGGGAGTGCGAGGACGGCGATCCACACCCCGAGCCCGGTCAGGAAATCGACCAGGGACCGGGGGACAATTCGGTGCGCGGCGCGGAGCGCGGCTGTGCTCCAAGCTGTCTCCAAATGAAGGATACGGGTGGGGGCGGACGTGGCAGGCATGGAGGGGGTACGGGCGCCGAAAAACCACAGTCGTCGCGCGAGGATGGGTTCAAGGACCCGGGGATCTTCGGATGGTTCGGTCGTAACGTTGAGATTTGGACAGTGCGCATGCGGTTTTTTGCGAGCCGAAATCGGAAGGCTGAGCTGTCGCGATATCTGATGACTAAAATTTGGGCTCCCGGGCTGCGAGGCTCGGCACGAAAAACAGCTCGCCTGGAGCGCGGGCCCGGGATTGCCCTTGATGCCGTCGCTCCCACTGTAATGCAGATCCCCTCACCGGCCGATCGCATGCCTTCTCGGATCTTTCGATCAAACCTTTCACCCCATGAAATCCCTCCATCCGCATCTCGCGTCTCTCCGGCCGGTGGGCCGGCGCCTGTTTCTTCGTCATACCGCTGTGGCCGGCGGCGCGCTTTGTTTTCCCGCCATTCTGAGAAGCACCTCGCCCAATTCGATGCTTCAGGTCGCTTCTATCGGAGTGGGCGGCATGGGCGGACGTACGATGAAGAGCGTCGCCAGTCACCCGAAGGTGAAGATCGTCGCGTTGTGCGACGTGGATCAACGCTACCTCGACGCCGCGTCCAAGGAATTCCCTGACGCCTCCCGACACGTGGATTGGCGCGAACTGCTCGGTCGGCACGTCGGCACATTTGATGCGGTGACCATCGGAACCCCCGACCACATGCATGCGGCCCCTGCAGTGATCGCCCTCCGAGCCCAAAAGCACCTCTACTTGCAGAAGCCCATGGCTCCGACGTTGCACGAGTGCCGCGTGATCACGGAAGAGGCGGCCAAGGCCGGCGTAGTGACCCAACTCGGCAATCAGGGTCGTTCAAGTATCGAGAGCCGGATGACGGTGGCGTTGATCCGCAGCGGTGCGATCGGGCGAATCAAGGAAGTGATCCTATGGGAGAACAAGGCGCTCAATTGGTGGCCGAAGAATACGGAGCTCCGCGCGCTGGCGGATCCGATTCCGGCCGGGTTTAACTGGGATCTATGGTTGGGCGTCCGTGAGCCGCGTCCTTATCTCGAGCAATCCTATCATCCGAAAACGTGGCGCGCCTGGTTTGATTTCGGGGTGGGCGAAATGGGCGACATGGGCTGTCACCACTTTGACACTACGTTCGATGCCTTGAAACTCACCGCACCGATGCGCGTGCGCCAGACCACGCCCGGGAGCAGCGGTCCGTTTTGGGGCATGAAGCGAAAAGTGGAAATGATCTTTGCCGGGAGCGAACTCACTGTCGGGCCGACCGTGCAAGTCACCTGGCACGACGGGGGAATCGACCCGGATCGCAGTAAGATCCTGTTGCCCAAATCCGTCAGCGCGTTTCCGGAATCAGCCAGTGTCTGGATCGGCGAGAAGGGCTCTATTTATAAGAATTATCGCGCGGGTCGTCCGTACGTGTTGCCCGAGGAGAACTTCCCCTTGGAAAAATACCCGCGCGACTTCAAGGGTCAGGACCACTATCATGATTGGGTGAACGCCGTGGTGGAGGGGCGCAAGGCCTGCGGCGACTTCACCCACGGCGGCCCAATGACCGAAACCGTGTTGGTGGGCGCGATGGCGGACCGACATGCCGGCGAGTGGTTGGACTGGGATCGCGAGGCGCTCCAGTTCAAAAACCACGCTGCGGCCTCCGCCTTGGTTCGGCGCACCTACCGCGACGGCTGGCGAGTACCGGGCCTCGGGTGAGCCATGGCTGAGACTCGCTCAACGCGAGCCCTCCGAGCGGAACCGGGCCGGTCGTTGTAGCCACTACAACCATCGGCTCACGTGTTCCCGGTATATTAGACTGCTTCCGGGACAGTATACGGCTGACGATAGACCCGCGTCAGCATTGCATCGGCCTCGGAGTCGTTGGCGAAGCGCTCGTAGTCGGGCATGAACTTCAACGAGCGGTCAACCCGATGGGAGATGTTGGCCAGATGACAGAGTGACGTGGACAGATGGCCCTCGTGGATATCGCTGTGCAGGGTCTCGTCCTTGCCCGAGCGCAGGGCGTCAATAAAGTTTGCCCAGTGATTCCCCCGGGCCTCGCCCTCCTTTGATCCGGCGAACGGTTCCTTGCTCCGCTTCCGGAAGGCTTGCCAGGTATTGCCACTGACTTCGAGCCATCCTTCTGAACCGTAGAATATATTGCCGACTTCCTGGCCGCGGCTACCCTCGTGGTTTGTATAAAGGCCCCGGGTTCCGAGCTCGATGATTTTGCCGTCAAGGTATTTGAAAATCGCCGTCTGGGTATTGGGTGTCTCCTGGGCAGTCTTGTCGTGGCCGTAGGTTTCGACGCCGCCATACACACGGATGCCGGGCGTCGGCGGGCCGTCTTCCTGGCGGAAGCCGTAGAGGCCGCCGGTGGAGTATACGGAAACGGGATGCTCGTTCTTGTTCATGCCCCAGCGGGCGATGTCGAGTTGATGCGGACCGGTGTTGCCGGTGTCGCCATTGCCGGTGTCCCAATACCAGTGCCAGTTGTAATGACTGCGTTTCTCGTTGTAGGGCCGAGCGGGAGCCGGCCCGAGCCAGCGATCGTAGTGGAACGTGGCGGGTGGCCGGCCGTCCTTGGCCTGGCCGTAGGAGTCACGCGCCTTGAAGACAAGGGCGCGCGCCATATGCAGTTCACCAATTCCGCCTTCATGCAGGAAAGCCATCGCTTCCCGCACGTTGAGCGCGGACCGGTTGTTAAGTCCCACCTGCATCCGCCGCTTATATTTGCGGGCGGCTTCGATCATTTTCCGGCCTTCCCAGATATTATGCGAGGCGGGCTTTTCGACATAAACATGTTTACCTGCCTGGCTGGCCCAGACCGTGGCGAGCGCGTGCCAGTGATTGGGGGTGACGATGGAGACGGCGTGGATGTCCTTGTTCTCGAAAACCGCGCGCATGTCCCACCCGGTGGTCGGCGTCACCCCGGTCTTTTGCGTCACCAGCTTTACGCCCGCATCGAAGAGCTGCTCATCGGTGTCGCAAAGGGCCGTCACCTGCACGTTATGGCTGTCTTTCAGGCCGCACCAGCTGTTGAGATGAACGGTGCCCTGATTTCGGATACCGATCACCGCGAGATTGATGCGCTCATTGGCTCCGCTGATGGCGGCGTAGGATTTGGCGCTAAATCCCATCGCTCCGATGGTGATTCCGGCGGTACCGATCGTGCCGGATTTAATAAAGTCTCTCCGTTTGGTGGTGTTCATTGCTAGAGTGAGTAAGGGACTGGCAGGGCGTTTGGTGAATCAGGCGAAGTAATTATAGGGCGGTAGGCTGGCGGCGGGGTGGACCTGTTGCGGCTTGGGCACGCGCTTTGAACCGTCGCGTTTCGACCCTAGATCCGGAGGAAGATTTTGCGGCGATACATCCACCAGCAGACGGACCAAAAGATTAGACCGACGAGCGTCGCCTGGACGAAGGGTGCGTTATTGGCCCCGAAGAGCTTGAAAATGTCGGCGCCCAGATGCGCCTGAAGGGTCTTGGCCGTCCATGAGCGCAGCAGCATGCCCATCGCGTAGATGGCGATCGAGTTCATGCCGACGACCAGCAAAGGGAAGGTCCAGGCGCGCCATTGCCGGATATCAATCATGGCATAAAGCGCGGCGAGAATGAGACAGCACCAGCCGGTTGAATAAAGAGCCCACGACGGGGTCCAGATCCGTTTCACAATCGGCACGCCCATGGCCTCGAGGATCAGACCCGTCCCGAGGCCGGCCACGCCCGCCACAACGAGCATGGTGAGTTTACGCTTGGGATCGCGACGGGAACGAAGCAGTTCGCCCGCCATGAGTCCGAACAGCATCGTGGCGAGTGAGGGGATGAAGTTGATGGTTTGATAGCCGCCGTTGTTATAGACAAACGGCTCCCGGCGTGGAAGTTGATTGAGGAGCCACGTATCGACGGCGTGGCCGACGTTGGCGTTCTTGTGCCAAGTGGGATTCATGTCAGTCAGATGCTGTTGCGCCCATGCGGCGGTGACGCCGACCTGTGGAGCACCTTGGGCGGTTTCGATTCCGCTGCCGGGATACGAGGCATACAGGGCCCAGGTTCCGAGCAGTAGGGCGGAGGCGGTGATGAGATGAGTCCGCAGCGAACGGCGCCAGAGCAGGAAAAGGAAGGGGTAACCGAGACCGATCTGCGTGAGCACGTTCATCAGCGACCATTGGGTGGCGGTGCTTCCGTTGGAGATCAGAAAAATACCGAGCAGCGCCAGGATCACGCCGCGCTGCGTGGCGTGACCGAACATGCGTCCCCAGGAGTGACCCTGCTTCTGGCGGTTAACATACGAGTACGCCATCGAGATGCCGACCATGAACATGAAGGACGGTTGGATAAGATCCCAAAACGTGCAGCCGACCCAGTCGACGTGTTCAAATTGATGATACACGGCTCCCCAGAAGCTGGAATCCGGATCCGCTTTCAGGTGATTCCGGGCAGTGCCGGCGAGGCCAAAGCCGCTGAACGCGAGCGCCACCATAATCAACCCGCGGTAGACATCGAGGGACAGAAGCCGGCCGGTGGCCGGTGGAGCGTCGGCCGGCAGGATCTGGGATGGGGCGGCTGGGGCGGCGTGCGGCGCGAGGTTAGGAGTACTGAGCGAAGCAGAGGGGAGGGTGCTCATGACGGGGTACGGGGGAAGCCTGTGATCAAGGATTGAAACCTGAAATCCGCCTGAACGGGGGATTGGAAAACCGACCGCTGATGAGTGAGCTCTCGGATCTGAGATTTGCGATCCGATTTTCGGGCGTGGTGAATATGTCGGGCGAGCTCCGCGCTAGCGACGCCAGCGGGGTTGAAGTGAGATCGGGGCATGCGCTCTTGCCTGCTGGGGTTGCTGGAGTCTTTCACGGCCTTGTTTTGGCGCAAGTAAGCGCATCGCTGGGCGGCGCGACTTTGGCGATCGCGGGCGAAAAAAGTGCGCTGGCGTGTCCGCACCGCCCTCCTTCATTCGTTGTCCAAGGGTACGAAACGAAAACAGCCCTCAATCAGACCCACTATGAGCACGTCCACTGTAACCAGTCCCTCCCGCACCGCTACCACGCTCCAGCCTTACCTCTTCTTTGGCGGACGCTGTGAAGAGGCGATCGCGTTTTACCGTCAGGCTCTCGGCGCGGACGTCGAGATGATGATGCGTTTCAACCAGAGCCCTGATCCCGTTCCCGCCGGCATGCTACCGCCGGGCTTCGAGGACAAGATCATGCATTCCTCCCTGCGGATCGCGGGGAATGTGATTATGATGTCGGATGGCTGTGGGCCCACCTCGACCGGCGGCTTCTCGCTCGCTCTCAACTTTCCCACCGAAGCGGAAGTCGATCCCGTGTTTAACGCGTTGGCGGAAGGCGGAAGGG
Organism: Opitutales bacterium; assembly: GCA_038320495.1. Taxonomy (GTDB): domain Bacteria; phylum Verrucomicrobiota; class Verrucomicrobiia; order Opitutales; family Opitutaceae; genus ER46. The sequence continues at coordinate 28,096 of JBBQEG010000016.1, forward strand.
TGGAGATGCCGCTCGGGAAAACGTTTTGGTCCGCCCGCTTTGGATCGGTCACGGATCGTTTCGGGGTCAGCTGGATGGTTGGCGTCACGCCGGAAATGACCCAAGGGTAGACTCTGCGTTTGAGTCCGGCCACCCGGGTCATGGGCGAGAGAAGGGGAGCCGAGCGACGGGAGTGCCTGTCGCTCGCCCTCGATGAAATGAAAGCCCGGAGGAAATCCGGGCGGACGTTTAAAATGTCCCCTTAATGCCGATCGTCCACAGCGAGGCGTAATCGATCCGCTGGCGGAATTGCGCATGCTCGGGCGTGCTGGGGCCGTAGATTTCCGTGTTTTCCGTGGCGTTGCCCACATTGCGGAGATTCACAAAAAGGCCGACCCGCTTCCAAAGATAATATTCCGCCAGCATATCGATATAGAGGCGCTTGGAGCTATAATTAAAGGTGCCGGGCTCGATTCCGACCCCGGTCACGGGACTGTTCCGCTGACGACCGCGATAATTCCAATTGATCCGGGCATTGTATTTTTCCCGGGTGAAGCTGATTCCCCAGCTCGCGCTCCGTGGGATAAAGCCGGCGAAGGATGCCGTCTCATCACCCAGCAGGCGTTGCGAGCTGCCGTTGGCGAACACCTGGACACCGCGAGCCCATTGAGGGAGGAAGGTGAGTACCTGCTTGTAGCTGACATCAAATCCTTCTGTCCGGACGGTTCCCTCAATATTGTGCTGGGTCTGGACATCATAGGGTCCGTACAGCGCAGGATCCAGACTGTAGAGCTGGAGAAACTCCGGCGTGGCTATAAACGTGGTATTTCCGAAGAAGTTCTCGAACTCCCGGCGAAACGCTCCAATCGAAAATTGTCCCACGCCCTCGAAGTATTGTTCGATGCGGACATTCACGGTTTTCGCCTCCCATGCCTTGATGGCCGCATTGTTGACTACGATCTGGTTATTGGTGGCCGGCAGCAGATCTGTATCCGGAAGTGTGATGCCGCCGGAATACTGGATGAAGTTGGGCCGGCCGACCGAGTGATAGTAGGCAGCGCGCGCAATCAGGTTTTCGCGGATATTATAGCTCGCATTGATGCTCGGAAAAAGTCGCAGATACTCCTTTTCAGTCTTCGCACTTCGATCAATGAAGGTTAGCTGCGAAACGCCCAGAGCGTTGGAAGTTGGAACGATCAGGGTCGGCGCGCCCGCCGCATTGCGAATCACCCGGCCGCTGGGGTCGCGCTGGTAATTGAGCGTCGGATCCGTGAGCGGACCGGCGGCATCGACGTTGGTTTGCTCGGCCCGCAGGCCGCTGACCAGCTTCAACCGGCGCTCGAGCAGGCTCACGTCGCCGCGTAAATACAGCGATGAGATGATCTCCCGCGAATATTTCGAGGCCGT
>JBBQEG010000017.1:0-28755 GCA_038320495.1 Opitutales bacterium
GCGTGCGCCGCCTCACCGAGGGCATGCGTGCCCGTGGCGCACGCCGAGACGATGCCGAAATTGGGTCCGCGCGCTCCAATTTGAATCGCAAACAGACCGGCGCACATATTGCCAATCAACGAGGGAATCGTAAACGGAGAGACTTTGCGCGGCCCCCGTTCGGCGAGAACCTTGAGCTGAGACTCGTACGTATACATTCCGCCAATACCGGAGCCGATGATGACTCCGACCCGATCTCCGTCTTCCGTCGCCATCTCGATCCCGGAATCAGCAAACGCCTGCTTCGCGGCGACAAATCCGAAATGCGTATACCGATCATTCCGCCGCGCCTCCTTCGCATCCATGTGTAGCGCCGGATCCCAATCCCGCACCTCGGCCCCGATCTGGCTGGCGTAGGCGGCGGGGTCAAAGAGCGATACCCGCCGAATACCTGACTGCCCGGCGACGAGGCTCGACCAGAACGACTCCACGTCGTGTCCAAGCGAAGTCACCACACCAAGGCCGGTCACAACGACACGACGGGAAGACGAAGGAGTTTCCATAATCACCAATTGAAATCGATGTGAGCTCACCTACTCAGGTCCGGCCGACTCCACGAAAACTGACGAAGGCACAATGCTTCGCCAAGTGCGAATTCCCGCACGTGCGCTCGTATCGTTACGCCCGACTCGCAGCCATAGCCCACCTTCAGGAAACGAAAAGGCGTCCTGCCAGATATCTCCACCAAGGGAAATCGGCAGAACGCCAGAGTGGATACGGACGAGCTTACGCCTGTCCGGCTTTGGCTTTGATATAATCAATAACCTGCCCGACGGTTTGCAGTTTTTCAGCGTCGGACTCAGGGATCTCGCCCTTAATCTCGTCTTTGAACTCCTCTTCAAAGGCCATGATCAACTCGACGGTGTCGAGTGAATCAGCGCCAAGATCGTCGAGAAAAGATGCCGTCGGCGTGATCTGCTCTTCGTTCACGTTGAGCTGATTGACGATGATCTCTTTGACGCGTTGTTCGATGCTTTTTTGGTCAGCCATTTGCGTAAATTTAAGAGGGAAACTTGATCTGCGGAGGCTTCACATCGCCATTCCACCGTCAACGTTAAAAACTTGTCCAGTAATGTAGCCGGCTTCTTCCGAACAAAGATAAGTCGTCATATTGGCAATATCGGCAGCCTCGCCGAATCTCCGGAGCGGGACCGCCTCCAGGATTTTAGCCGATGCTTCGGGGTGGTTGACGAAGTCGGTCGTCATGTCGGTTTTGATGAAACCGGGAGCCACCGCATTCGAAGTGATATTCCGTCCGGCGAATTCACGGGCGAGGGTCTTCGTGAGCCCGATCATGCCCGCCTTCGCAGCTGAATAATTGGCTTGGCCGGCATTTCCCATGATGCCGCTGACCGAGGTGATGTTCACGATCCGTCCCCAACGCGCCCGCGTCATCGGCCGGCCGATCAGCTTCGTCCAATGAAAGCAGCTCGTGAGGTTCGTGAAAATGACATCGTTCCAATCGGCCTCGCTCATCCGAAACAGAAGCCCATCACGCGTAATCCCAGCGTTATTCACGAGGATATCGATGACTGGGAATTCCTTGAGCAACTCCTCCGAGGCTTTGGCAATGGCCGCCCCATCGGAAACGTCGACCGCCATGGCTGTCGCCTTACCTCCCGCCGCGATGATGGCGGCTGCGGTGGCGCCGCACGAATCGGCGGATTTGGAAATACAGATCACGGTAACGCCGTGACGAGCGAGGGTCTCAGCGATGGCTTTGCCGATTCCCCGGCCTGCGCCTGTGACCAGCGCGGTGCGATTGTTAAAAGTAAGCATGAATGATGGTGGAAGACTCGAGGCGAAGCAGGGATTGAAAAAGCAGGGGAGCCGCAAATTCAACCCGCAATCCGCAACGCCCCGATCCAAAGCTCAGTAAACGTCGCGCTGGTAGCGGCGTTCCTTCTTCATCTGTTTCACGTAGTCGACCGCCTGCGCCTGACTCATGCCACCCTGCTCGGCAATGATGCCATGCAACGCGGTATCGACGTCCTTCGCCATGCGTTTCGCGTCGCCGCACACATAGAAGTGACCGCCGCCTTCCAACCAGCTCCAGATTTCCCGCGCGTTTTCCCGAAGCCGATCCTGCACGTAAACCTTCAGTAATTGGTCGCGGGAGAAGGCCGTATCCAGACGCGTGAGCTGCCCTTTCTCGAGGTACTCCTGCCACTCTTCTTCGTAGAGAAAATCCGTCCCGCGCTTCTGATCTCCGAAAAACAACCAGTTTCGCCCCGTCGCGCCCGACGCCACGCGATCTTGAAGGAAGGCGCGGAAGGGCGCGATTCCGGTTCCCGGTCCCACCATGATACAATCTTTTCCCCCGTCTTTCGGGGGGCCAAAATGCGAATCGGAAACGAAGACCGGTACCGCAGTCATCCCGACTTGCGCCCGATCCGACAGGAACGAGGAACAAACACCCACCCGCTGACGATGGTTCGTTTCATACCGCACCACCGCCACAGTCAGGTGGACGTCATTGGGAAACGCCCGCGACGAGGATGCGATGGAGTACAACCGCGGCATTAATTTGCGCAGATGGTCGACGAACTCCTGCGGCGTAAGCGAGGCACTCGGAAACTCCGCCAGTAAATCGACGAACTCGCGCTGCTCCAAAAAGTTTGCGAGCACATCCTTGGACTCCTCCGCCAGCAGCCCGGCAAGCTGCGCCTGTTCATCGGGATTCGTGGCCTTCGCCGCCAACGTCTCGACGATCCGGCGCGTCGGCTTAGCCAAGGCGACCCGCTCGGTCAGCGCCGTGCGCAGCGGGATCGGCCCGGTGAGTTTCAACTGGGCAGGCGAAACGAGTTCGTCGCCCGAAGCATCGAGGCGACGGAGGATCTCGTCGACCTCTTCAGGACGATTGGCGGGGAAGATCCCCAGGGAATCGCCCGCCTTGTAACGTAACCCGCTCCCCCGCAGGTCGACCACGAAGTGCCGGGTCTCTTTCGCCGACCCGGGCTTGTTCAGCAAGCGGTTTTCCGACAGCCGCGCCGGAAAAGGGAGGTCTTTGGAATAGGCGGAAACAGGCGCGTCGACGTGGACAGACATGATTTGCCAAGAGTGAAACAATTCCCGGCGCAACATCGCAAGCCGGTTTCACCACGTGCTCCCAGGGCGTCCCAAGGCGTCCCAAGGCGGAAGCCCTGGCGAGACAGGACCGTTTTTTTCGAACCCCGCACGGTGAGATTTCGCCGTGGGTGAGGCGAATTGGGTCTGAGATGCGCTCAGGCTTGCAGCGCCAAGCGATTTGACGCCCATTGACTCCATGGCATCCGCCGAAACAGTCCGAGTGCAGAAATTTATTGCCGATGCCGGCGTATGCTCGCGCCGATCGGCGGAGGCCTTGATCACGCAGGGAGAAGTCTGGGTTAACAGCAAAGTCGCCACCCCGGGACAGAAGATCACGCCAGGAGTCGACAAGGTCACCGTGAGCGGCAAAGCCGTCCGCGTCACGGTTCAGCCCCGCATCACCGTCGCGGTCCACAAGCCTCGCGGGCTGGTTTGCTCCAATGACGATCCGCATCACGCCGCCACCATTTTTGAGCTCCTGCCGCGGGAGTTGAGCAAATTTCGCTTTTTCTGCGCCGGCCGCCTGGACCTCGATAGTGAAGGCCTGGTCATCCTCACGACCGATGGTGACCTCGCCAACCGCCTGATGCATCCTTCGCGACTGGTGGTGAAGCGCTATCACGTCATGCTCAAAGCTCCTTTCCCTTCCTCGCGGCTCCCGCAACTCGTCCGGGGCGTCACCATTGAAGGCGAGCGACTCAAGGTCGAGCGCGCCGCGCTGATTAACGCCGACGCCAGCAAGTCAGCGACCGACCTCGACGTTCACATGCATCACGGAAAAAAACGGGAGATCCGGCTCCTGTTTACGACCCTGGGGTTTGAGGTGAGGCGGCTGCGTCGATATCAGATCGGCACGCTTCAGCTTAAAGGAATCCCATTGCGCGCCGGCAAAATCCTTTCCACAAGAGAAATCCAAGCGCTCTTCCGTAATCCGAAGACGCCCTCCGCTCCGTTCGAGGCTTTCGCGCGTGCCGCAGCCCCGACATCCCCCGCACCTGCTCGTTCTCGTTCTACTGTCGCCGATGAAGACTAAACTCCTCTGCTTTGCCGCCACGCTGCTCGCCAGCATGTCCGCACTTAATGCCGCCCCTCTCAGTGTCACCACCGCGGTGCACACCAAGCCAGACTCCGCGTCACCCGCGATCACGTTTCTCAAGGCCGGGACCGAGCCCGTGGCCGCGATGGATTCCCTGAGCGGCGCGCCGTCCGGATGGATGGCCGTCGAACTGCCCGGGCCCTTCGAAGGCTACGTCCAAAACAAGGATCTCTCGAAGAGCCTCGACGTGAAACCAGGAGCCTCGATCCATGTTGCGCCCAAGCTCGATGCCGGCGTTCTGGCGGTGGCCGCCAAGGGCGACAAAGCAAGCATCACCGGGCTCCGCGGAAAATGGACCCAGATCAACCTCGAAAAGAAACTCGTCGGCTACATCAAAGTCGGCAGCGCAAACGCGCCGCTTCCGTCCCCGGCGACAACCGCCGCCAGCGCGAGCACCGGCAACCCGCCACGCTCGGGGAGTTCGGCGACGGCTTCAACGGGACCCCGCGCATCCGCGGCTCCGGCACCTCAACCGGTTTACGGCCCCAGCAGTGGCACGGGACAGGCGGCACCCATGGTTAACCGGGGCGATGGTGGCGCAACCGCCTTGCCGCGTCAGTTCGCCGGACGATTTGTTTCCACTCGCCGGGCGTTCACTCCCCGCCGGCCTTATGATTATGCCCTCACCGACGATGGCGGCCGCCGCTACGCTTATCTCGACGTGTCCAAACTCCTGCTGACGGAACAGATTGAGAAGTACATCGACCATCAGGTAGTAGTCTTTGGCGCTGCGAAAACGGTGCCAGACAGCAAGGACATCGTCATCACGGTGGAGACCTTGCAGCTCAATTAAGCACATAACCCGACGCGACATTTGAGCCACGAGTCGCCCGTCGCGCCCGCCACTCGGGGGTGTGGGGTCGACGCAGCGATTGCTTCATTTCTATGGAATTGATCGACGGAAACCAAATCGCCGCAGGAATCATCGCGGAACTCAAAGCCGAGGTATCCGCGTTTGCCGGCCGGAAACCGTGCATCGCCTTGGTGCGCGTCGGCGAGGACCCGGCGTCCGTCTCCTATGTGAAGAAAAAGGAGAAGACCGCGGAGGAAATTGGCGTCACCAGCCGCATCATTCTGCCTCCGATCACGATCTCGCAGGAGGAGTTGTTTGCGCTCATCGATGACCTGAACGCCGATCCCACGGTCGACGGCATTCTCGTGCAGTCGCCCTTGCCGAAGCACATCGACGAAGTGGCCGTGTTTCGCCGCGTCAATCCGGACAAAGACGTGGACGGTTTCAACACGCTCAACCTCGGCAAGGTTGCCCAGGAGGATGACACCGGTTTCGTCGCCTGTACCCCCGCTGGAGTCATGGAGTTACTCGCCCGCAGCGGCGTTGACCTCAAAGGCAAACACGTGGTCGTCCTCGGCCGTTCCCTCATCGTGGGAAAGCCCGTTGCGCTCCTCGCGTTACAGAAAAAAGCGGGGGCCAACGCCACCGTCACCGTCTGCCACTCGGCCACCGCAAATCTGTCCGCCATCACCCGCCAAGCCGACGTCCTGATTGCGGCGATTGGTCGACCAGAATTTGTCACTGCCGATATGGTGAAACCCGGCGTAGTGGTTATCGACGTCGGAATCAATCGCGTGGCCGACGCAACGAGGAAGACGGGCTACCGCCTTACGGGCGACGTGCAGTTCGCGTCCGTCTCGCCGCTCTGTGAAAAGATCACCCCCGTTCCCGGGGGAGTCGGGCCGATGACCGTCGCCATGCTGATGAAAAATACGATCAAGGCGTTCCGGCGTGGACACCTACGATAGCTTGATCCCGGGCGGCAAATCGGTCTTACCTCAAAACCAATGGCTGCCCCTTCCATCCTCGTCGTCGATGACCAACCCATCAACGTTCAGTTGTTACGACGCAAGTTGGAGCGTGAGGGCATTCGGGTCGTCTCCGCCTACAGTGGCAGCGAGGCGTTGGAGCTGATCCAACAGAACAAGCCCGACCTGATCCTGCTCGATGTCATGATGCCCGATATGGACGGCATCGAAGTCTGCGAACGACTGCAAGCGAACGAAGATCTCCGCGGAATTCCCGTTATCTTCATCACCGCCCGGACGAACAAGGAGAGTAAACTCGAGGGACTGAATGTGGGCGCGGTGGATTACATCACCAAGCCGATTGACCTCGATGAAACCCTGGCGCGGGTCCAGACCCAGTTGCGTTTTGTGGCGATCAATCGGCAGGTTCTCGACCTGACGCGGCGGCTCGAGGAATCCCGCAAAGCCGCTACAATCGGCGCGGTCACCCAAGGTATCGCGCACAACTTGAACAATCTTCTCGGCGTCGTGATCGGATATCTCGACCTCGTGAAAGCGTATCACGATCAACCCGAACAGGTGAAAAAAAACGTCCATCACGTCGAAGACGCCGTGCAACGGATCGTTGCCATCATCAAACAGCTGAGCACCCTCGTCGTGAAGTCGCGGCCGCCTCTGATCAAAGCCGGACTGCAAAAACTCCTGGATGGGGGCGTGGCCCGATTCCGCCAGGAATACCGGGTCGATGCACCGATCACGATCACCAATCCCCTTGGCGATCAACCGCTTGAGACCAATTACGAGATTCTTGAAGATGTCATCGCCAAGGTGCTGATCAACGCGTGGGAGTCCTATCCGAATGAGTCCGGCTCCAATCGGCCCATCTCGCTCCAGACGCGTCTGATCGAAAAACGGGAGAACGGAAAAATGGTCGAAATTCGAATTTCGGACCACGGCCGGGGGATCGATGGCGAGATCCGCGACAAAATGTTTGAACCCTTCGTCAGCACAAAAAACACGGTGGGCGTGGGAATGGGGCTCACCGTCGCCCGGCATGCGCTGCGTAATCTCGGCGGGGATGTGATGATGACCGACACCCCGGGCGGGGGCGCCACCGCGGTGTTGCTTCATCCGCTGGAGAAACGGGTCCGGAAGCAAAGCCTCGCTGATTAAGCCACCACTTCAATCCAAGGTATCCGCTTTCCGATTACGGCCGCTTCGCTCATGTCCAAAATCGCATTCCTTGGCGCCGGCAACATGGCCTCCGCCGTGGCGGAAGGCTTGATCGCCTCAAACGCTGTTCCCGCGAGCGATCTCGTCTGCTTTAGCGGATCCGGACGGACGGCCGCGGCCCTCGCGGCCCGGAGCGGTATCCGGCAAGCGGAGACGCTGCCGGACTTGCTGGCGGACGCGGACACCGTGGTGGTCGCTTTCAAACCGCAGCACCTTGCAAAGGGGGACTCCCGGCTCGCTGAACTCACCGAAGGCAAGCTGGTAGTATCCGTGCTCGCTGGAAAGCGATTGAGTTCGCTGGCCAAGGTCTTTCCCCGCGCCCGCAATCTCGTGCGAACGATGCCCAACACCCCCGGCCAGATCGGAGCGGGAATCACCGCTTGGTGTTCCAGCCAGCCGTTGTCCGAGGGAGACCGCGCCACCCTGGACGCGCTGCTGCAGGCGCTCGGGCAGGCAGTGGAGGTACCGGAATCCGATCTCGACGCGGTCACGGGCCTCAGTGGCAGTGGGCCAGCCTATGTCTTCGAATTTGCGGCGGCCTTGCGCGATGCGGGCGTCGCAGCGGGTCTAACGCGAAGTACAGCCGACAAGCTCGCGGTGGAAACACTGCTTGGCGCGGCGCGATTGTTGGCGCGGAAGCAGATCGATCCCGAGATCTTGCGCGATCAGGTCACGTCGCCGAATGGCACCACCTTTGCCGGCCTCACCCGCCTGCATGCTGGTGATCTTCGCGGATTGATTCGCGAATCGGTTCTCGCCGCCACGGCGCGCTCCCGTGAGCTCTCGCAGGATACGTGAAGGGGCGACCGGCCTGCGCAGCCGGATGGAAGTGCGGGAGGGCCAGAATTCTTTTGCGCAGGGCGGTTAGATTTGCGCGGATAAGTTAATGAGTACCCTTAACGGCCGCATCCTTGTTACCGGAGGCGCCGGCTTCATTGGCAGCGCGCTCGTGTGGGCGCTCAACCAGCGCGGGCTCTCCGAGATCGTCATCACGGACATCCTGGGGAGTGACGAGAAGTGGAAAAATCTGGTTCCACTGCGCTTTGCCGACTACGTCGAGGCCGAGGACTTTCGCCGTAACCTGGCGGCCAACACCGACGCCTACGGCCGATTTTCCACGGTCTTCCACCTTGGCGCCTGTTCCGCCACCACGGAGAAAAACGCCGGCTATCTGGCGGACAATAATTACGCTTATACGAAGGAGCTCGCGGCGTGGGCGCTGGCGCAAGGAGCGCGGTTCATTTACGCGTCCTCAGCGGCCACCTACGGCGACGGTGCAGAAGGGATGGATGATCGCTTGGAGGACCTCAACCGACTCCGCCCCTTGAACATGTATGGATATTCGAAGCACCTTTTCGATCTCCATGCCCAGCGAACGGGAATGCTCTCACGCATCGTCGGCGTTAAATATTTCAACGTCTTTGGGCCCAATGAAGACCACAAGAGCGACATGCGCTCGCTGGTGAACAAGGCGTATCAACAGATCGTTGCGACGGGTCGCGTCCAGCTCTTCAAGAGCCACAAAGCCGAATTTCAGGATGGCGAGCAGATGCGCGACTTCCTATACGTCAAAGACGCCGTGGAGATGACGCTTCATTTCGCGGAGACTGCGCAGACCGCCGGAGGGTTGTTCAACGTTGGTAGTGGAGAAGCGAATACGTGGCTCACGCTGACCCGCGCGATTTTTGCAGCGATGAAGCGGGAGCCTGCGATCGAGTTCATCGACATGCCCGAGGTGCTTCGAGGGAAGTATCAATACTTCACCCGGGCCGACATCACCAAACTACGGGCGACCGGTTATGAACGAGTGATGACTCCCCTCGCCGATGCCGTGCAGGAGTACGTCCAGGGATTTCTCGTCACGGGCAGGAAATTAGGGGAATAAGATCCCTGATCAGGGTCCGAGCTCGGCGGCGGTCCATGCCCCCCGGGTGCCGTCCTGTGCCCGGATTTCGGATACGCGTGCAGCCGAGACCGGCGGAGCTGAATTGCCCCACTCCTGCCGAATAAAGGTCAAAACCGCCGCGATCCGCTCCGGGCTAAGATTGAAGCCGGAACCAGGGCCCGCCGCAGGCATCACGCCGGTGTACTCAACGCCTTTGACTTGAATCGGGCCTTGAAGGCCGTGCAGCACAATGCGGATCGCGCGATCCTCCGAACCGGTGACCCACTCTGATCCCGCCAAGGGCGGAAAGACAGGAGCCAAACCAAGACCCGTGGGCTGATGGCAGCTGGCGCACACCTGACTGTAAACCGCCCGTCCCATCACAATGGGATCAACCGGCGCGGCAGCAACCACCGCACCCGCTTTAGGCGGGTGGACAGTCTCATTGAAAATCTGCGGGTGAAAATTTCCGGAATAGCGCCCTAAATAGGTCCCGCCGAAGAAAATAAGTCCGCTGAAAAAGAACAGCAGCGCCAGCGGCATCAGCTTGTAACGACCCCTGTCGTCGGGCTGCTTGCCCAAGAGTTTCTCGTGATCAGCAAGCAAACGTTGATCGGAAACCACTGAGAGATCGATCCGAGGATCAGGTTGGGAAGGCGTACTCATTTCTTCGTCTCCTCTGTCTTCGTCGGAGCTGCAACAGGAACTGACTCCGGGAAATCGTACGTGGTCTTCAGGCTGAGGAGATAGGCGACAAGCGTCTGCGCACGTTCCGTTGGAACGATCTGATAGCCTGGTACGGGTGCATTTGCGCCGGAAAGGTTCAAAGCCGCCGCGGAGCGCTCGCCGACCAACGCCTCCTCTTCATACAGGAAAGAGTAGCTTGGGTGCGTCGACGACCCTTGATACAACAATTGGTGCAGGCCGGCGGCGCCGGTTTCGGTTTTCGCCAGTCGGGCGCCAACGTTTGCCAAATCAGGACCGACGCGAGAGGCGCCCAGCTGCGGACGCCATTGGTGAATATAGTCGCGAGCGACACTTTGACGATCGCCCCAGCCACGAGCCTTGTCGGAACCAAAATCCGGACGCCGCACCTGCTGGGTGTGACATGCCGCGCAGCCTAGATCCGCGTAGACCAATTGTCCGCGGGAGGCAATCCCACCGGGTCGGCGCGGGTAGATCTGGCCTTCCGCCTGGTCAAAGTAGGGCGGCAACTCGCCGAGTTGAGCGTGGGAACCCAGAACGATGCCGGCCCAAGAAATTGCGACCGCAGCGAGGAGTCCGAGGAAAAAGAGCGGGCCGTTTTTCATGTCGCAGACGCCTCGATCGCCGAAGGCTGGCGGAAAAGATTCCGCACCCGCACGTCGCCATCGGCGCGCGAAGCGGCAGTCTTCAGGAAATTCACGAATAATAGAAGATTTGCACCGATCAGAATGATATGAGCAAAAGTGACAACCAGGAGCGGCAGGCGAATCCGGGCCAGAATATCACCGAGGTTGGCGCTTGGGTTAAGCAAATCCCCCGCCTGCATCATCCCCGCAGCTGCCAAACCTCCGACCAGAAGTAGAATGCCGATAATGACCGCCATGCGGTGAGCGGACATCATTGCGACCGACGCCCACGGTACACCTGCGATCCGCGGCATCATGAAATAGATGCAGCCAAAAAAGATCATTGAAATCGCTCCATACAGGCCAAGCTGCTGCAACGCGGAGGCCAGAAACGTAAACTGCATCTGCTCGGCCACAAAGCGGAACGAAGTAATCATATCGAGAAGTCCGACCAGCAAATAGGCGATCAAGCCCAGGCGGATGAACTGAGCTGCGTTCCCCACTGAAGCAGTCACCACCCGCAAGTTTAGAAAAACAATCGAGTAGTGGAAAATCATCAAACTACACGCCACGACTCCGACGGTCGGCACCCAAGCCGGCACCGGACCGCCAACCAAATGGCGACCGCCTGTCCAGGCTCCGACAAACAACAAGGTCCAAAATCCAAGCGAGGCGAAGTCATAGCTGGGCAAGACCCGACCGGAAGTCTTGGGCACAATATAGTAGGACCCTGCCAACGCGAGAGGAGCGAGCCAGAGGGTCCAAAGCCCTTGCATGAACCAACCCGCGGCGATCGCCTGAACCGTGCCGCGCACCGGCATCCAAAGCAAAACCGCTTGAGCCGCGGAAAACAACCAGGGGAAAACGAAGAGCGCAGCAACCGCGTACCATTGAGCAGCAAAGGTTCCGTCGCTCCGCCGACCTCCCCAAGCGAGCACGCCGGAGATCGCAATCGTGGCGTACGCGAAAAGCATCAGCGGCTGCACGTACGCAGGAAGCTGCAGCATCGAGAAAGACGTCATGTCGCCCGTGGCGATACCCACCAATCCTGCTGTCAAACCAAGGTTCCAGAAGAGCGTTCCGACAGTGACCCAATTCGTCGCCCGCAGCGGGTTACCGCCCAAGCGACCGAGAATCCACAGCGAGATGGCCAACCCGGCATTGCCGGCCCAACCGTAGATGAAGGTGCTCTCCCGCATCGCGTCCGTTCGCCCGAAGGTGAACCACGAACAATCCGCGAGGAATTGGGGCGTATGGAGCTGAATCGATGCAATGAGCGCAAAGGTACCACTGATCACGAGCCACCCGAGAGCCATGCCCACCAGAAGCAGGAGCGGACCGCGTGCAGTCGGATCAATCGGCGTGACTTCGGCCGAACCGGCGTGAGTCGGAGAGTTTATCATCTCGAAAGTAAGTTAACGGCGGGGAGGTTATTTCATGGCGCCGTGTTGCCTGGCGGTCAGCTCCATGGCCCGATCAATCGGCAGCTGCACCTTACCCGCTGCCTGATCGGCCCATCCATATGAGGAGATTTGCTGAGCTTCGGCGGCGCGCTGCTCCGCCAGTGCCTTCCGGCGCGACTCGGGCGTAGCGCGCCACTCCAGTTCCTTCGGCATATTTTCCGCCGAGAGATTCTGCGGAGCAGTTTGGCTCGGCTCGTAGAAATAGCGCACCACCAGCAGGAAGGCGGCGAACAGCACCAGGAGGAAAACGATGGTGAACAACGAGACCGGGCGCGCCGGATGGACAGATGAATCACTCATGGTGCGTGAGGCTCTCTACAATCCGTGGATCACGAATCGGAATGAGCTTGGTAGTCGGAAAGCTGCGAAGATAGGACCAAACACAGATACCACCCACTCCGACGACGGCGGTAAGCGTCCAAACCAAATGCATCGAGAAGAAGGGCATCGGGTCACCGTGATGATCCGGGTCCTTCAGAGCAGGGAGGATATTATAGCACATATCCAGCAGGATCACCGCGAGAATCCAATATGCGATCCGGCGAATCACCGTGGGGGTCACTTTAAACCGGTACGACAACAGAAAGAAGAACGGGAGAAAGAAATGCCCGAAGAGAAGCCCCAAACCAACATACCACCACTGATTGATTGTTCCGTCATAATTCAACTCACGGATATTATACCAGAATGTCTCCTCCGGGATGTTGGCATTCCAGATCAGGAAATACTGGGAAAACGTGACGTACGCCCAAAAGATGGTGAACGCGAGCATCAGCATGCCGATGCTATGATAGTGATTCTTGTTCAGAACCCCCTGGTAATCGCCGCGATTATAGAGCCAGACCATCATGATCACCCCGATACTCAGTGCTCCGCGAATACAATTAGCAAAGAACCACACCCCGTACATTGTGCTGAACCAATGATATTCGAGGCTCTTCACCCAATAGATGGCCGCGAAGGTCAGGGTCAGGGCGCCCAGGACCAATCCAAAGGCAGAAGTGACGCGATTGTTATAGGTCCAACTGACGCTGCCATCGAGATCCTGGCTGAAAGACGCTTTGCGAAGACGGGCCGACAACCAGATCCAAATGCCGAAGAAAGCGACGGTCATCCCGATGAACATCTGCGGACTAAGAAACCCCGCCTTTTTCAAGAAAAGCGGATCAGCGCCGACTTTGTGACCACCATGGATCACGTGGTCGGGATTCAGCCAAGGCCAGACTAGATCCAGCTTATAAAAAAACGTGGCGAGGACGAGAGGCACAAACAAGAGCGCCAGCCACTTGAAGGCGGACAGGCCGTGCTCCCATTGCCGCCGAATCACCACCGACCACGACGCATCGAAGATGTGATGGATCATGCACAACATCAGCATGCCAATGGCGATCGCCGTCCAGAACGTGACTCCCACGAGCCAGGAAAGGGCGACCACCGATGCGCCGGAGATAAAGATCCCGACAACGGTCAGGCCAATGCCCACGAGCCCAAACATCAGTGCCTTGCTCGCAGCGGAGGCAGTCGATGATTCGCGGGGAAGGGCCGCGGCTGAAGCGGTAACGGCGGGCGAACTCATTGGATACCGAGGGATTGTTTGGCAGCTGGATCGGCGACATCCGCCGCAGAGCCTTGCTGAGCACGCTGGAGAGCGCGGACGTAGGCGACGACCGCCCAGCGATCGTCGGGACTCAATTTGTCAGCGTACGGCAGCATCGTGTTACGACCGTTAGAGATGACGTGGAAGATCTCGCCGTCGGGCATTTGCCGCAGACGGTCATCATGGTAGCTCGGGGTCGATCCCATGCCATACCGTTTCGTGATGCCATTGCCGTCACCGGTGGCACTATGACAAACAGCACAGTAGATTTGGTAACGATCCCGGCCTCGTTCGAGAAGGTTCAAGTCAACGGAAACCCCGGCTGGAAAGCCGCTGGCAAAGGTCTCAGCGCCGGACTTTCCGGCGTAGCGATGCTGATCAAGGCGCAACATACCGCGAGCGACCGTGTGCTGCGGAGGAACGCGGTCCGCACGACCGTCAGCAAAGAACTTGCTCGCGGACTGCGGACGAGGCTTGGGTTGGTTCTCCATGCTCGGGAACGCCCACTCCGGAAAGACGTCGATCGGAGGCTTCGTGAAAGTCGTACCCCGGAACCCGAGGATTGAGACCAGCAGGACGCAGACAAAAAAGGTAGTAAGATAGACGTGGCGCATACGCTCAGCTCTCCAGCTCCACAATCGCTTTGCCGCCGGCCTTCTCGAGCAAGGCCTTGGTGTTGGCGAGATTGAAACGCGGATCGCGCGCCTCGATAACGATGAAGAACGTGTCGTCCATGCCGCGTCCGATTTGGTCGTACTTCAGCACCGGATGATAATGCATCGGAAGGCGATTAAGGACGAACATACCGATGATGGTCGCGAACGCTGTAAACAAAATGGTCAGTTCGTAGCTGACGGGAAAGGCAAACATCGCGCTGAAATACGGCTTGCCGCCGACGATCAGCGGATAGTCGTACGCTCCCGTCCACCAGATCATGCTCATACCGGTGAAAAACCCAATGATGCCGCCCACCAGGGAAATCCTGGGAACGATGGACCGACGCAGGCCCATCGCCCGGTCGAGGCCATGCACGGGACAAGGGGTAATACAATCCCAGTGGCGGTAGCCCGCATCCCGGATTTTTTCCGCCGCATGATACAGCTCGGGAGCAGTATCAAACGTCGCAATGAGACCGTAAGGTTGTGCAGCCATGGTCGTGGATTAATGCTTGAAGTCGCGAGCGGCCGGGTCGCCGTGACCCGCCATCCCGTGACCATGCACGTCGGCCTGAGGAGTGACCGCCTTGAGCTCGGCCATCGGCATGATGGGGAGGAAGCGGATGAAGAGAAGAAACAGCACAGAAAAGACGCCGAAAGTGCCGAAGAAGGTGAAGATCTCCACGATCGACGGGCTATAGTAACCCCAGCTTGAAGGCAGGAAATCGCGGGCCAGTGAGGTGACGATGATCACGAAACGCTCGAACCACATTCCCACGTTAACAAAGATCGAAAGGATCCAGACAAAGGCCGTGTTCTCGCGCACTTTCTTGAACCAGAAGAACTGCGGCGTGATCACGTTACACGAAATCATGATCCAATAGGCCCAGGCGTAGTGCCCGAAGGCGCGGTTCACGAACGCGAAGCCTTCATACGGATTCGCCCCGTACCAAGCGATGAAGAACTCGATCCCGTAAGCGTAGCCCACGATCGTTCCCGTTGCCAATGTGATCTTACACATACAATCGATGTGATACTGTGTAATGAGATCCTGAAGACCATATAGCGCCCGCAGCGGCAGCATGAGCGTGAGCACCATGCCGAAGCCGGAGAAGATTGCGCCCGCTACGAAATACGGAGGAAAGATGGTTGTATGCCAACCGGGGAGCAGTGACACCGCGAAATCGAACGAAACGATGGTGTGCACGGAAAGCACCAGCGGGGTGGAGATACCCGCGAGAATCAAATACGCCATTTCGTAATTGCTCCAGTGGCGGTTGGAACCGCGCCAGCCCATCGCGAACAACCCGTAAAGGAAGGAGCGAAATTTGTTGCCGGCGTTGAGGAATCGATCGCGCAGAATTGCGAGGTCAGGAATCAGACCGACATACCAGAATAGCACCGATACCGTGCCGTAGGTCGAAACCGCGAACACATCCCACTCGAGGGGCGACCGGAAATTCTGCCACACCGCATTCGAGTTCGGAATCGGGAAGAGATACCACGCATACCAGACGCGACCCACATGGAAGACCGGGAAAATCGCGGCGCAAACCACCGCGAAAATCGTCATGGCCTCGGCCGCGCGATTGATGGACGTCCGCCACTTTTGGCGGAGCAGACACAAGATGGCGGAAATCAGCGTACCCGCGTGGCCGATACCGATCCAGAACACGAAGTTTACGATATCCCAAGCCCAGTTGACCGGATTCGCATGGCCCCACACTCCGACGCCGGTGGCGACGAGGTAAGTGATGCCTGCCACCGTGAAAGAGGCGACAAAGCAGGCGAGGATGAAGCAGACCCACCACCAGGTGGGCGTTTTCCCCTCGATGATGCCGCAAATCTTCTCGGTGATCCACGAGAAGCTTCGATTGTTTTCAACCAGAATGGCGCGGGGGATGACCGCAGGTTTAACTTCCTGCAGAATCGGATGCGCGGGGGTGGCGTGGTCGGCGTGAACCATTAGCGAAGTCCTCCGAAGATAACCCGGCCGATCGCGCGCCGGCCACGCCCGGTGCGCGAACCAGCGTTGCAGTCAGAACGAAATAAGTGGCGCGTATTCATCTTAATGCCCGCCTTTGGTTTCTGCGCCATGGGAATCATGACCGTGGCCGTGGCCACGCCCTTGCGGCTCGTTTTTCTTTTGATACTCGATGCGACTCGCGGGAAGAACGGTATAGCCAGGCATCCGCGGGTTGCGGTTACGCATCCGGGCTGCATAGGTCGTGCGTGGACGGGTGTTGAGATAGCCGAGGACGGCATATTCCTGCTCCCGCCCCTTCGCCTTCATAACGGCGCTCTCTTCATCGAGAATGTTGCCAAAAACGATGGCGTCGACCGGGCAGGTTTGCTGACAGGCTGTCTTGACCATGCCATCCGGGACCATGACGTCACCGGGAGTCCCCTGCTGCGCCATCTTCACCTTGTGCTGGATCTTTCCATTCTGAATCCGCTGGACACAATACGTGCACTTTTCCATCACGCCGCGCATGCGGACAGTGACATCGGGGTTCTTACTCATCGCGACCAGCTCAGGCATGCCATAGTCTGTGAGCGGGCCCAGATAGAGGCTGTCGAGACTACGTTGATTATAATCGAAGAAATTAAAGCGCCGTACCTTATAGGGGCAGTTGTTCGCGCAATAACGGGTACCGATACAACGGTTGTAGGCCATCACGTTGAGGCCTTCTTCGTCGTGAACGGTGGCGTTGACGGGACACACCGTTTCGCACGGAGCCAGCTCGCAATGCACACAAGTCATCGGCTGGAAGGAGACCTCCAGATCTTCTGGAAGCGCCTTGTTGCCTTCACCACCAAAAGCCGCGGCATCAAGATTGCCGTCCGAGTAATAGCGATCGATGCGAATCCAGTGCATCTCACGGCCACGGAGCACCTGCTCCTTGCCCACAATCGGAATGTTATTCTCCGCCTGACAGGCCACCACGCACGCCTGACACGCAATGCAGGTATTCATGTCGATCGACATGCCCCATTGGTGCACGCCATCGAACGTTGGCGTTTGATACAGCGAATTTCCACGGGGAATGAGGGAGGCCCGTTCCTGCGGCGTCATCTTCTCGCCCACTTCGCCGATATTGCTCGGCGTATGCGCCTCCATGCCGAAGGTGTTCACGAAACCAGGGTTCTCCTGGTAACTATTGGCCCCTTCAAAATTGGCTTCGCGAACGATATCGCGGCCTTCCATCGACCAATGCTCCTGGGTGTTCGCCAGGCGGAAGGTCTCTTGAGTCGCGATGAGCTTCCCGCCCGTCGCCACGTGGGAATTCGTGGCGATCCGCAGCGGGTAGAAATTATAACCCGCACCCTTGCCCACATTGCCGACCACACTGCGCCCATAACCCAACGGTAGCACGACCGTATAGTTAGCCAGTCCGGGTTGAATGGAAATCGGAGCACGCACGGTCTTCCCATTCACCGTGAGTTCACCCACAAAAGCCATTTCCATACCCTGCTGGAACTTGGCCGTCTCTGTCCGCGCCACCTGAATCAGGGAACCCTCGGGCTGAATGCCGAGCTCCTTGGCAAAGTGGGGACTAATGAAGATCGCGTTGTCCCACGAGAGCTTTGAGATCGGATCCGGACACTCCTGCAGCCAACCGTTGTTGGCGAAGCGACCATCATCGAGTTTATAGTCAGCCATGAAGCGGACCTCGAGATTGTCTTTACTGAAGGCGACCAACGGCTGCGCATCACCAAAAACCTGCTGGGCGGCACCCTGATTAAACCGCACCGATACAGGCCGATAGGCAGAACCTTCGAGGACGCCATCGTGGAGGAAGCGCTGCATCGTGCTCTCCGGATTGGCGTTCTCTCCACCGAGGCCGCCAATGGTCGCCGCGACCAGTGCATAGGGATCCACCTGGGCTTCACCCGTGAGCCGGGCGAGCACTTCGTTTTGCGTGAGACCGCCAAAGAGCGGCAGAATCATCGGCTGAATCGGTACGATCGTCCCATCGATCGTGCGGCCATCGCCCCACGATTCCAAATAATGGGCGGCGGCAATTTGCGTCGTCGCCGCAGGATTCAACGCCGACGTCTCGTCGACATAATAACTATAGCGAACGACCTCCCCCACGGACTTTTGCAGCGCCGGCCAATCAAGATCCGCCGCGGCATTATAGACTGGATTTCCACCGAGGATTACCAATGTCCGAACCGAGCCGGACTTGATCGAACTGGCGAGCTGGCTGATCGAGGCCGCATTGGTCTGCTCGACCGCCACGTAATTAACCGTGGTTCCCACATTTCCCAAGAGGGAATTGATGCCGTGGACAAGGAAATGAACTTCCGTCGGTAGGTGAGCGCCCGCCACGACCAGGCAAGCCCCACGATGGGCCTGCAAATCGGACGCGCACTCTTCGATCCACTTCGGCGGGGTTTCAAAGCCCTGGCCGTACGGAGCCAAATCCCTCGCGACTTGAGGGAACAGCTGCGAGGACAGCCGTGCCGCAAAGGCCAGCATGTGGCTCGTAGCGACTCGCAGCCGATGATCCGCCATGCTGCCGGTAAGGGTCAGCGCGCTCTCCGCCATATACAGGCGGTTCATCGGATCGTCTTTCTTTAGTAAGCGACGACCATTCGCGAACGAACGCGCGTAATAGAGGCTACCCGCCTCCTGGTGCAGGAAGTCCGCATCGATTGATACAATGCGCTTGGCGCGCGCAAAATGATAGACCGGCCGGACCGCCGCACCAAACGCTGCCTGCGCGGCGGCAAGAGGGGCTTCGTCGACGATGGGCTCATACTCCGACCAAATCGCCCGCGGGAAGCGTGCTCGCAGCGCCCGGACCAACCGAAGGCGGGTCGGCGACGAGGTTTCGTCAGCGAGAAAAGCGAGTCCCGCGCCCCCGTTGCCGCTATAATTACGATGAATGCTCGCGAGCACCTCATTGACGGCCTCGACCGTGAGCGTCTGGTTCCCTTTGGTGTGCGCCGTCGCACGATCCGGGTCATAAAGTTCGAGGATGGAAGCTTGGGCGTGCAGTGAGGCCGCTCCGCCGTGCGGCTGATAGGTCGGATTGCCCTCGAGTTTCGTCGGCCGACCCTGGTGCGTCTCAGCCAGCAGAGGGATCGCCGTCTTCCGCAACGGCATCGACGTCGCGTAGTAGGACGGCAGACCTGGAATCACGCTCTCGACCGACTTGCCGTAGGGCAGAATGTACTTCTCCGGACGGCGGCAGCCCGCCAACCCTGCGCCACCGAGCGCGAAGGAGGCCGCCATGATCTTCATGAAATGCCGGCGATCGACACCCTCGAGCTCCGCCGCACCTTCGGGGAACTCGCGCGCGAGCTCGGTCTTGAACCCCGGCGTGCCGGCAAGCTCGTCCAAGCTGCGCCAATACTTCGGGCCGGTCAGCTGCTCCTGATCAGAAGGAGCGGGATGGTCAAATTTACGTTTCATCGATGGCAGCCGGAGCAGCTCTGAGGAGGAATCAATTTCCAGTCGTGCTTGAATTTCTCGGCCATTTTCACGCCTTCGGGGCCTTGATCGACCAGTCGTTTGGAATCGAGATTATAAACATCCTTCGGGTCGCGAAGGCGCTGTTCGGGATTACGATGGCACTCAAGACAGAACGCCATGCTCAAGGGCTGCACGTGCGTGACCACATCCATCTCGTTCACCTTGCCGTGACACTCCACGCAGGAAACCCCGCGATTCACGTGCGCCGCATGATTGAAATATGCGAAATCCGGCGTCTGGTGAATCCAGACCCATGGTACAACCGTACCCTTCTCGTAACTTTCACGCACCGGAGCCAAAGACGGGCTGTCGGCCTTGATAACGTTATGACAGTTCATACACGTCTGGGCCGTGGGCACGTTGGAATGAGGCGACTTATCTACATTGGAATGACAATAACGACAGTCGAGACCGACCTCCTGCACGTGCTGCGCGTGGCTGAACGGCACCGGCTGCACCGGGGCGTAACCGACCCGAGAGTACTTCGGCGTCATGTAGTAGGTCACGCCAGCCGTGGCGATACCCGTCACTACACCCAGAAAAATGATGATCTGGAGCGGCAGTTTGTTTGCCGACTTCGGGAATAGTTTCGACATGAGCGAAAAGTACGATCGTGGGCGGCAGCCTTAAACCGACTCGGCGCGACGCGCGACCGAGCGCGCATCACCCCGTAGTTCAAGATGCTTTTTCCCAATCATGCTGGAATTCACCCCGGGGTTCACCGTCGCGGGTTTCGCTTGTAGCTTCGGGAGGAGACTCGCTGCAGCGGCCACTCCGAGAAGCTTGGCGAAGAATTGCTTTCGCGTTGAGTTAGGAATCACAGGAAGCGGATTGGATGGACGAAAATCGCTGTGGAAACAAGGGAGCGGCGTTTCGCTTGTAAACCAAAATTTCCCGAGGAAATTTTCGACGAGGAGTAATTAGCGACCGGATGTGGCAAGGTTTCTCGCGCTAATCGACACGGACTCGGTTTCAGACGTCGTTTGCCTGCACTCCAGCCACCGCGTTTTCCTGACGCCGTACCTTCTCAACTCTCGGGCCATCCGATTCGTTCGATTAGCCGCCACGGCTGGTCGGCCTGACTCCAAATCCACTCCAAACGACGTGGTTAGACGAAGAGCCCGTCGCGCATCGGCCGGGTAAGGTCGCACCGCTGCGCGATCTCCGGATTATGCGTCACGAGCACAACGGCCTGCCCGTTATCCTTCGCCAGCCGCGTAAGCAGATCGAATACCACGGCCGAATTCTTCACGTCCAAGTTTCCCGTCGGCTCATCCGCCAGGATGATCGTCGGCTGATTCGCCAGCGCTCGCGCCACCGCCACGCGCTGCTGCTCGCCGCCCGAGAGCTGCGTTCCCAGCCGCTGGGTCTTCGCACCCAGGCCAACCGACTCCAGCAGACTATGCGCGCGCACTTTCATCGCCTCGGGCGTAAGCCGCCCGAGTTTTCGCATCGGCATCATCACATTCTCCAACGCAGTGAACTCGAGCATCAGGAAGTGAAACTGAAAAACGAACCCGATGTGCGCCCCCCTTGCCGTCGTCCGAGCCAGGTCGTCCGTGTTCGACATCAAACTCCCATTGATCTCGAGCTGTCCATCATCCGGCCGATCGAGCAGCCCCAGGAGATAGAGCAGCGTGCTTTTTCCACAACCCGACGGCCCCACAATCGCATAAACTTGGCCGCGCCGCGCTTCAAACGAGACGCCTTTTAAAACATGCACCCGCCCCTCACCCTGCCCGAGGTAACGGTGAAGATTCTGGCATCGCAGGGCGACGCCAGAATCGGGAGCAGGGAGCAGGGAGCAGGGAGAAGGCATCGACGGACGCGGGCGGGAGCAGGGAGAAAAGAGGAAGGAGGACGGAGCAAGACTCAGCCGAATTTCTCGCGCCGCACTTTGATGAGCTGCATGATTCGTTTGGAAAGTCTTTTGGCGTCAGCAATGAGTGTGACCGCGTCCGTTTCCTTGAGTAAGTTCACGCGCCGCGCAATGAACGTCTGCGATCGAACTTCTCCGCATGAAGCCTTCGCGATGAAGAGAAACCGGATGAAGTCCGGGTTCGAATCCCGCTCGTAGCCCTCCGCAATGTTGCTGGAAATCGAAACCGCTGCGCGCTGGATCTGATCGCGAAACCCGAAATCCCGGCTCGCATGAAACAACTCATAAACTCGCACCGCGAGTTCCACCGCCTCCTTCCACACTTCTAGATTTTCGAATGTATCGTCGTTCATTCTGTAGTGATTGAGTTCCGTGCTCCTTGCTCCTTGCCTTGCTCCTTGCCCCTTGCTCCTTGCTCCTTGCCCCTTGCTCCTTGCTCCTTGCTCCTTGCCCCTTGCTCCGTGCTCCTTGCTCCTTCGCGGCGTAGCCGCGCTACTGCGCCGTCCCTCTCACAATGTCGCCCGGTTCAAGCCGCGCCGCGCGCCGGGCCGGGATCAGGCTGGCGATCATCACCATCACCACCGCCGTCACAATCGCTCCAATATAATGGTAGATATCCCAAGTGACGATGAACCGGTCAGTCTTGAAGATTCCATTGATCGGCAACGGGACTTGGCCAACGAGCCAGGTAACACCTGCGCCAAACGCCGCGCCCACCACGGCGCCAATTGCGAGTACCACCCCAGCCTGCCAGAGAAAAATCTGCGTGATGTCCCGCCGCTCGTAACCCATCGAGCGTAGAATCGCGATGTCCTTGGTCTTCTCGAGCACGATCATCGCGAGCGTGTTGAACATCGCCAGGCTCGCGATCAGAGTGAAAACGGTCACCGTGATTCCCGTCGAAATCCTCAGCGCGCGAAACACCGCCAGCCACGTCTTCTCGCGCTCCTGCCACGGCTTGGCCCCGTGATTCAGCACTTCCTCCATTTTCGCGGCGTCCAGCGGTGCCCGCTTCGGATCATGCAGGCTGATCTGAAGAAACGTCGCTCCCGCCGGCTTCTTCAACAGCGAGCGAGCCTCCGTCATGTGTAAATACACGTTCGTCTTATCGACTTCGCGATACCCCGTTTCATACACCGCGGCCACCTGCATCCGCCGCGACTCGCCCCGCGCCACAATCACCAGCGAGTCCCCCACCATGATCTGCAAGCGATCCGCCAGGACCCGTCCGATCATCACACTGCGCAACGACGTTCGAAAAGCATGCAGACTGCCACCCGTGATCTGTTCCCCGAGATCAGAGACCTGCAGGTGATCATCGACGTTGACGCCAAAAACCTGCGCGTCCTCGGTCTTGAACGAACTGGTGATCTGGACATTGCCGCGCACCACCGCCGAAACACCGCGCACATTCGCGAACTGCCGCACCGCCTCAATGATCCGCTGCGGCTCGTCCACCCCTTCAATGTACTTTACGCCCTCACGCTGGGCGAAATAGAAATTACTCCCCACGGACGCCGCCTGGCTCCGCATTGTATCCTGAATGCGATCTTCGATTCGCATCGCTCCGTTGATCCCCAGAATCGTTTTGGTGAAAAACTGTTCGAAGCCACTCGTCGTCGCCTGCGTCACAATGAAAAGCCCCACCCCCAGAATCGTGCACGACAGGCTCATGAACATGGCCCGTTTCTTCGCCGTCAAAAAGCGAAACGCGATGCGGAGGTTGGGTGACATCACTCGAGTTTGAGTTCCACCGCCTCGCTCAGTTCACCACGTCCACGCGGACGCGACTGCCCGGGCGAAACTGCTCGAGATTCTCGACGATCACCTGCTCACCGTCATCCAGACCTTCGAGGATTTCGACGACGTTAAGCGCGACGAAGCCCGCCGCGACTTTGCGCTGCTCCACCCGGCCGTTTTTCACGACCAGCACTTGGTCATTATTGATCAGGGCTCGCCGAGGAATGACTTTGGCGTC
Source organism: Opitutales bacterium (assembly GCA_038320495.1). Taxonomy (GTDB): domain Bacteria; phylum Verrucomicrobiota; class Verrucomicrobiia; order Opitutales; family Opitutaceae; genus ER46. The sequence goes on from JBBQEG010000017.1 coordinate 23,473, forward strand.
CTTCCGCTCATCGACCGTGATTGTCACTTCACCGGTGCTGTTCGGCTTCAGCTGCTCCGGATCAACCTGCACGTCCAGGTAAACGGTAAACCGCTGCGCGTCATCAGCCGTGGGCAACAGTTTGGACACAACGGCGTCGTATTCAGTATCGCCATACGTCAAGAGCCGCAGGCGCGCGGGCTGGCCGATTTGGATCCGGCCGAAATTCTCTTCGCTGATCTTCGCCGCCACCACCCGTTTATTGGAAAAAATCAGGGCCACCGGCTGGCCCGCGTTAATGAGCGCGCCGCGCCACGTGAGCGCGCCTTCGATGGCTCCGTCCATCGGCGCCCGCACCGTCATCCGATCCAACTGCAGCTGCATCTCTGCCATTGCCGCCTTGAACTCGATCTCCGCCTGCACGTCGTTGTAGGTCGTTAACCGCAGTTCCGTCTCGATTTTTGCCAACGCCATTTCGGCGGAACGGACTTGCTCGTCCGACACCGTGCCCAACTCCTTTAACCGCTTGGCGTTTTCCACCGCCTCTGCCGCCAGCTTACGGGCGTAGTCGCTTTCGAGCCGAATCTTCACCCGCTCCCGCTCCTGGAGGTAGTTTCGCTCGAACTTGTCCCGCGCACGTTCCAACTCGGTCGTGTCCAACTGTACGAGCTTGTCCCCTTCCATGAACTTGTCGCCCGGGTCGATGGCTTCACACCAGACCACCGTGCCCCCGGCCAGGCTTTTCAACTCCCGGATACCTCCATCGGCATGGACCATGACGCTGCCGGTGACGGCATCGACCGCCAAACCCCGAGTCACGGTGGCAACACTCGCGGTACTCTGCAGCCCGACGAACGCCACCACGGCGAGCCCGGCGAAAACGACGAGGACCAGGGCGAGTTTGAGCAGCAAGCTGCCGTTATTTCTTGGGACGAACATGGCGCACAGGGAGATTGTTCAGCACGGGGTCATCCCCGGCCACGGAAACGAAAGAACTCCACCGGTCGAGAAAGGCTGCACGCGAGGCCAGGGCATTCGCTTCCGCCGCCAGGATTCCCACTTGAGCACGGTCGACTTCACCGGGCGCCATCTTGCCCAAGGCCACTTCGTCCGCAATGCGTTTACGGCCTTCAACGGCCAAGGCGCGCCGGATATCGGCGAGTTCAAGAAGCTCCGCATCGAGTTTCAGCTGACGCTCAAGGGCCTGCACCTCCTCCAATAGAGCATCGAGCTCCACCTGCCGGCGCGCCTCGATCACGCGCTGCGAAGCCCGCGCTTCTCGCTTGGCCGCCCGCGTCGCAAACCCATCGAAAATATTCCAACTCGCCCCAAGACTCACCGCCTGCTGCGCCACCGCGCGTTGATCAACCAGGTTGTTATTAATGTTCGTGGTATTCTGCAGGCTGTAACTCGCGCCCAGCGAAAACTTCGGGAGCAATCGCACCCGCTCGATGTTGTAACGAAGCAAAGCCTCTCGCACGCGCAAGTCGTGGATCTCCGCCTCCAACGTGCTTTTCGCGCCGTCCCGGAGGAGTGCTGAGGAGAGCGCAGTTGTCAGATCACTCGAATACACCGGGTTGGGAATCTCATTCGGAATCGCGTCTTCCTCGAGCTTGGGAATCCCAGCCAGGCGAGAAAAAGTACGGCGCGCGGTGAAAAGGTCGCCCTCGATGCGACGCATTTCATACGACGCTTCCTTCCCGCGCAATTCCTCGCCGGCCACTTCCGCCGGTGATACCTCGCCCCGGGCGAGGCGTTGCTTCAGCACATTCACGCTGTCATTCAGCAACTTGACTGCCTCCCGGCTCTGTCGCACCCGAGCCTTGGTCACGATCAGATTCAGATACAGCCGCCGTAACAAAACGCCCAGCTCGCGATACGCTTTCGCCAGATTCTTCTCCGCCAACAAGACGTTGATACGGGCGATGTCGCTCTGGTTCTTCAGCGCTCCCCAATGGAAGACAGGCTGATTGAGCCCGACATTGTAATTCAGCCCTTGATCACGACTGCTGGAACTCGCGTTCCCCGAAATGGCTTCTTCCCGGATCCCGTAGTTGATGTTCGCCCCCAAGTTCGGCAGCCGGGCAGCGTTGGCCGCCATCCGACCCGCCTCCCGCGACTCGATCAGGAAGTGCGCCTCCACCACCTGCGGGGAACGCTGCAGCGCCGTCACCAGAATCGGCCTCAGCTCCGGCAAATAATCCTCCGGCATCGTGCCGGCCACCTCAGCGGGTTGAGCCCGCGCGATGACGAGCGAGAGCAAAGAGTAAAAAATGAGCCCGATGCGCGATGAAGACCGCGGGACCGCAATGCCGGACGATACCATGAATGGACGCAAAAGTTGAATGGTCAGAGCGCTGGAATTCGAGGGGGATTGCAATCCATAAGTCTTGAGACTGGCAGTACGTACGTCCCACCCTCACGAAAGTTCCGCTCAACGTCCGTCCGCCTTCATGTCACTCGAACTCTCCGCTCTTGCCCGCGAACACTTGGATCGCGTGCGCGCGTTTTACGACACCGCACCGACGGAACCAAAGGCCGGCGCCCGCGCTTTTCGGCGCCTGCTCGCCCACTATTACAATCTTCTCATTCCACTCGGCGCCAGCGTCCTTGAGATTGGATGCGGCGCGGGCGAACTGCTCAGCCAGCTTCACGCCGGCCGCAAAGTGGGTGTCGATCTCTCGGCCACGCAGATCGCGGCCGCCCGCACCCGCGTTCCCGAGGCGGAGTTTTTTGTCCAGACGGGCGAACGGCTCGAGCTCGACGAGAAATTCGACGTCATCATCATCGCCGATACGCTTAACCTGGCCGCCGATGTCCAACGGCTCTTGGAACAGCTGCACACCGTCGCCCACGCGGACACCCGCGTCCTCGTCAATTTCCAGAACACCCTCTGGCGCCCCCTGCTTTCGTTGAGCTGTCTTCTCGGCTTAAAGGCCCCGCAACCGCAGAACAGCTGGCTCGCGTCGTCCGACGTGTTGAACCTGCTGCGGCTCTCCGGGTGGAGCCCGGTAACCCGTCATGCCCGGATTCTCCTGCCGTTCCCGGCGCTCGGCCTGGACACACTCGTGAACCGATGGCTCGCGCCCCTCCTGCAATGGTTCTGTCTCACCGTGTTCATCATCGCGAGGCGCGAGCAGACAGCGGCGCCGAAACCGCTGACCGTTTCGGTCGTCGTCCCCGCCCGCAACGAAGCGGGCAACATCGCCGCCGCGGTCGCGCGCACCGCCGAACTCGGCGCGGGGACCGAAATCATTTTCGTCGAGGGCCACTCCCGCGACCACACCTGGGAGGAGATTCAACGCGTCGCCGCCGCGCATCCGGAGCGGAAGATCAAAATCCTCCAGCAGTCCGGCCGGGGCAAAGGCGATGCCGTGCGAGCCGGATTCGCCGTCGCGACCGGCGACATCCTGATGATCCTCGACGCCGATCTGACCATGCCGCCGGAGGAGTTGCCGAAGTTTTACGACGTGATCGCCACCGGGCGCGCAGAATTCGCGAACGGCGTCCGGCTCGTCTACCCGATGGACGAAAAAGCCATGCAATTTCTCAACCTCTGCGCGAACAAGACCTTCGGGCTGATCTTTACCTGGTTACTCGGCCAGCCCGTCAAAGACACGCTTTGCGGCACAAAAGTGCTGACCCGCGCGCACTACGATCGCGTCGCCGCGAACCGCGCGTACTTCGGCGACTTCGATCCCTTCGGCGATTTCGACCTCCTGTTCGGCGCCGCCAAGTTAAACCTCAAAATCGCCGACGTCCCCATCCGTTACCGCGAACGAACCTACGGCACGACCAACATCCAACGCTGGAGCCACGGCTGGCTGCTGCTGCGCATGGTTCTCTTCGCCGCCCGGAAGCTGAAGTTCGTCTGAGCGGTGGGCGCACGACTGATTTTTTTGGAGCAACCACTGATCTCCACTGATGTTCACTGATTCGGAAGAATACCAATCATCCAAATTCAGCAGTTTCTTTTAACCACAGATTATACTGATGAGCACGGATACAGAGGATTACTAATGAAGAGGCACCTAACCGCAATTCACCCGCAAGGTGAAGGGACCGTAATTTATAATGCCTTGGTAATCTGTGCTCGTCTGTGGAATCTGTGGTTTCAACTGTATTTTCCAGGATCATCGCCCCTGCTGCCCAAGGATCACTCGCGCGATCGCCCGGATTTTTGATTTCATTGCCTGGGATCAGTGCCCATCAGTGGTTAACCTCCGAATCCGTCCGCTGCTCCGATGAAAATCCCGATCCTCAATCTCAAGCCCGCTTACGATGAACTGCGCGTCGAGCTGGATGCGGCTTATCACCGGGTCATGGAATCCGGTTGGCTGCTACTAGGGAAGGAACTCGAGGCCTTCGAGGCCGAGTACGCCGCCAGCGTCGGGGTGAAACACTGCGTCGGCGTCGCCAATGGACTGGAAGCCATGCAGCTCGTTCTCATGGCTCGCGGTATCGGCACAGGCGACGAGGTCATCGTGCCGTCACACGGCTATATCGCCACATGGCTCGCCGTAACTCATACCGGCGCCACGCCCGTTCCGTGTGAACCGAATCCGGCCACCTACAATCTCGACCCAGCACGGCTCGAAGTGCTGATCACGCCGCGGACGAAGGCGATTCTTCCGATCCATCTGTACGGACAGACCGCGGACATGGTCGGCATCAACCTGATTGCAGCCCGCCACGGACTCTTTGTTTTGGAAGATGCGGCGCAATCCCACGGCGCGCGCTGCCAGGGCCGGGCCGCCGGAGCGCTCGGACATGCCGCCGGGGTTAGTTTCTACCCCAGCAAAAACCTCGGAGCGATGGCCGACGCCGGCGCCGTGACCACCGATGATGATGCGCTCGCCGACAAAGTACGGCACCTGCGAAACTACGGCTCAAAGGTCCGGTACCAGCATGACTACGCCGGCATGAATTCGCGGCTGAGTGAACTGCAGGCCGCCTTCCTGCGAGCCAAACTTCCACACTTGCCCGAATGGAATGCGCGGCGAACGGTGCTGGCGCGGCGCTACCTCGAACGGCTCGGCGACATGATCGAGCTCACCCTGCCGGTCATCGCCGCCGGGAACGAACCGGTCTGGCATTTGTTTGTCATCCGCACCGGCCGTCGCGATGCCTTGCAGCAACACCTGAGCCGCCACGGCATCGGCACCCAAATCCATTACCCGGTTCCACCCCACCTCTCGCCAGCTTTTCGCGCCGGCGGGTGGACCCGCGGACAGTTTCCCCTCACCGAACGTTTCGCCAACGAGGTCCTCAGCCTGCCGATCGGGCCGCATGTCACCCTGGCCG
>JBBQEG010000018.1:0-28746 GCA_038320495.1 Opitutales bacterium
GGATGAGGCGATCGATATCCAGTTCAGCTTCGGCAATCGAACCCATGGCGATTTTTGCCAACGCCACGTGGTAAAGCGCGTCGGCCGGAGTCTGTTCAAACGCGACCTTAAACAACATCGCGTTGATGTTGAGTTGGGCGAGGTCGTCGGGCGCCTTGTACGGAATCATCCGCAGCCAGGGCGGGATCGAGCGATCGATTAGGATCTGCAGACCAAAACACTTTTTAACTTCGTCGTCCGTCGCACCGGGATGAAGCAGCCGGTAATAGGAATCAATAAAGTGCTCCTCTGAGATCACCGCGATATGCGTGATGCCGTGCTTCTTCACCAGTACGGCAGCTTCGTCCTGGTTGCGCGCCGCGAGGATGTTGGCGGCAGCTTTCAACCCGGCGGAGTTTTCCCAATAAAGCGTGCCTAGGGTCTTGAAGCGCCCGAAGTAGCCCACCGACGTAGAAGCGTTCGGACTGGTCAACAAAGTGATGGGACCCTGCGGCTGGGATTGCCGGATGGTGGCGGCGATATCGCGCCAGAGCGCCGATTGAGCATCCTTGGGACTAACCCGGCGTTCCCGCAGATCCTTCAATCCGCCGGTGATTCGGGTGACCGCGGCCGGCAAAAAGAGCAGGGAAACCGCCAAGACGCCAACAGACCAGCGGATGAGATTCCGTTGAGATCCCACCAACCAGCAGAGCAACAGGCCGGCGAGTGCCACCTGAGAGCCGCTGGCGTTAAGTAACCAGCGTGACTGGGTCCAAGCCATCGCGGTAAAAATGACCGCTGCAAGGGTCGAAAACCAAATCACGATCGAGGCGCGGCGACCTCGTACGATCAAGAGACCAACGCCGACCAACAACGGAATGTTTTCCGCGCCCACGACACTGAAGAAGGTTTTCCAACCGGTGCCCGCGATCGAACGCCATAACGGCAGAAACTCCTGAATATATTGCCGATGCAGCTGCGCGAGAAACGGGTCAATGACCACGAAAACACGCGTTCCACCGATCGCGATGATCAGGGGCGCAAGGCAGACCGCACCAATGGCCAAGCCGACCCGCCGCCAGTTCGGCCGAACGTCTCGGGCTCCGACCCACCATTCGCCCAGGAAGGCAATCAGTTCGCCGCCACCCCACCACGCCACGGCAAAGAACGGATTATTCGGCTCCATCCGCAGCCCGAGGTGATTGGGAAAGTACTCTATTAGATAGAAAAAGAAACTGGCTGCCCCTCCCACTCGTCCCCACGTCCGCCAGGTGTCACCATCAAAGGTGTCACCGTGAGCCCGGGCCGCCCGGCCCTGCAACACCAAGGCCAGCACTCCGGCGAGACCAACAATCGCAATCGGAGGAATCACGGACGCGGCGCTGACCCACATGCCCATTGCACCCCACAGGGCGGATATAGCCGCCGCTCGACGCGCCACCTCGGGCGAACGCGGCAAAATGCTGAAGGCGCCGTCCGGCGTCGCTCGCCACCATCCCGCACCCATCAAAGCCGCGCCCAGAACGGTCCCCAACACCGACACCGTGAGCAATCCATGGTGATCCACGTAGCTCGGAAAAAAGCCTTCGTATACCCGGGGGTGACCCACCATCGCCACCGCGACCACCACGCCGAGCAAAGCGCCACCCCGACGCGCTGCCCAAGCGGACATGATGATCATGAGAACCATCAGCGTAAAGGAGGGCAGCCAGAGCGTCACTCCCTCGACCGCCTGAGGCAACGGCCGCCCCGTCAGCCAGTGATCCATCCATCCGAAACCCGCGATCGTCCAAGCCCACGCCGTATTCCAGTGCACCTCGCGCCCATCCGGAGCATTATCAATGTAGGTATAACGCAAACGCGGCCCCTCGCCTTCCAGGAGGGCCAACGCGTGTCGCACCCAAACCTGGGCGTCCGCCGCAAAAGCAGGAAACGTCTGCTTCAACGGTGTCGCCGCTTCAGGTGCGCCGCGCAAGCCAAGGCGCGACGTGGTCTTTAGATACTCGCTGACCACGTCCGCATGCCAAAAGACCAGTGTCGCGCCCAGAATCCATACCGCGACCATCGCCAACCAGCGGACGCGCGGACTTTCTGAACTTAGTTGCATGACAAGCCTCCACGAGCGTCCCGCGACCGCGTCAAGGGTTGAAAACAGACCAGCAACTGAAGGGTGAGCCTGACGTAAGATTCTGGGTGCACTCGCCCGCAGGCTTGCTCTTTCTACAGCGCTTGCCGAGCGAAAAAAACAGGCCGCCACGCTCGACGTCAGCCGAAAAGTTCTTCGACGTTGCCTTGAACAATTCAAAAGCTATCAGGTCAGGCGTTAATTCATGACTTCCCGGAAACGGCTCACTCTTAGCTCAGTGCTGGCGCTCGCGGTTACCGCGAGCGCGGGATTCTCCCAATCCACTCCCTCGCCCGCACCGGCTGCAGCCGCACCCGCCATTCCAGCCACTTCGGCCATCCGGCAGATCATCATCACCGATAGTATCGAGGCCGCGCAGCAGCAAAACGCCTTGCCCGACCGAGGCTATATTGTAGTGCAGCCGTCGGTATCCTTCCTCGACGAAAAGGAACTGGCGAAGCGCCTCGCCGCGGGCGAAGGCCGCACGGCTGACGAACGCCTCCTCGCGGGTATCGCCCTGGTGGTTGAAAGTTACGCGCGCGAGCGGGACTTTCCCATCGCATCCGCCATCATCCCACCGCAGAGCATGGCGGGCGGCGTCGTTCGCGTCGCCCTCCTCCGCGGAAAAATCCGCGACATCAAAGTCCCCAACGCCCGCTGGTTCAGCCAGTCTTTGCTGCGCGAGAAACTCCGCCTTGAACGCGGCGAATCGCTCAAGATTTCCGAACTGGACCGCGCCGTCACGTGGACCAATACCAATCCATTCCGCCGGGTGCGTGTTCACATTCAACCGGTTGATGCCGGCGAGGCCGACATCATCGTCGGCATCGAGGAAAAACTGCCGGTGCGTCTCACGGCTTCCTATGACAACACGGGCAACGAGATCCTAGGAGAGAATCGCTATGTTGCAGGAGTGACCTTCGGCAATGCCTGGGGCCGCGATCATCAAGTTTCTTATCAGTTCATCACGTCCGACGACATCGAGATCTTCCGGGCGCATGCTTTCGACTATCGGATACCGCTTCGCTGGCGCCATGTCCTCAGCTTTTCGGGCAGCTACGTCATGGCGAGCCCCACCTTTCTCGATGGCTACTTCACGCAGAAAGGCGAAAGCATCAACGCCGAGGTCAAATATGTTATCCCGTTTCGTAATAAAAAATGGCGCGGCGAAATGAGCAGCGCGGTCGCGTTCAAGGAAACCAATAACAATCTCGAGTTCGGCGGGTCTCCCCAACTTAGCGCCACGATCGACGTGCTCACCGGCACCTTTGCGACCACCGCGATCCGGGAAGACAAACGCGGCAACTGGCTCGTCTCCGCCGCCTTGGTCGGCAGCGCCGGTGACTTCAACTCCCGCAGTACCCGGGAAAGCTACAACGACAGCCGCTTTGGCGCTAATCCCAATTTCTACTACACACAGCTCACAGGCCAACGGACCACCACGCTGACGCCACGCCTGACATCGACCGCCCGGGGTCTGTTTCAAATTGCCAGCACCAATCTGGTCCCTACCGAACAGCTTTCCGTCGGCGGCTTGGCCACGGTACGCGGCTACGAAGAGCGCATCTTAACCGGTGACACCGGCTACACTTTCACCCACGAGCTACAGCACCGAATGAATCCGGTCACCCTGAACAAGCGCTTCCCGAAACTGGATTGGGCGGGCCTGTTCTTCGCCGACTACGGTCGCATCATCCAGAAGAAGCCGCTGATCGGCCAGCGCAAGTCCGACTACCTGCTTAGCGCTGGCGTCGGCCTGCGTGCGTCAGTCGGAAACTACTTTTCCGCCTCGGTGGATTACGCGCGGCAGATCGAAAAGGTCGAGTTACCAGGCGCGAGCCACGACCGGATTCACGTGCGCGTCACCATCGCGTATTGAGAGACGTCCGCCTGTGCGACTGCACCTTGGCCATCATTTTTATGGTGCAGGCAATTTGGGCGACGACTTCATGCTCGCCGGCTTCCTCCGGGCGCTGCGCACCCTGTGCCCTGACGCCCGGCTGACGGCCAATATCCCGTTTCCTCTTGCAGCCGTCCGCGCGCGCACGCCGGAGGTCGACTGGCAACCCTATGAGCTCTCCCTGCGACAGCAGAACATTCAGTCATGCGATGCGTGGCTGGGTTTGGGCGGATCGCCGTTTCAGAGTGCCTTATCGCGCTGGTTCATTGATCACCTGATCGCGGAGGCGGAGATTTGCCGAGCCGCCGGCAAGCCGATGTACTTTCTCGGCGTGGGCGTGCAAAGCGCCCACGAACTCGACGTGCCCGAGGTCCGGCAACTGTGTGGACAAGCCGCCGCGATCTGGACGCGGGACTCGGCCTCGGCCGCCCGGCTGCGCAAGCTTCCCGAGATTGGCCCTGTCGAGGCTGCGGCCGACCTGGCTCATATCTTTTTCCAGCAAACACCCCCACCTCGAGCCCTAGCGGGACGCGTGACGCTCGTGGCGAACTTCGATTACGGCGCCTGGACCGGCCGCGACGCCTGTCTCCGGGCCGTCGATCAACTTGATCCCGCCGCGCGCGTCTGGCTCGCTCAAGAATCACGCGAGTTGCCGGGGGCCGAGATCACATTGCACGCAGCGCTCCCGGACCTCGAGCGTTCGAAATGGCGGCTCGTGTCACCTGACGTTGACGGCGCCCCCCTCTCGGATGTCTTGGGCCGCTGGCCCAGCGGTGAGTGGCTTATCACGTCCCGCTTCCATGCCGCCATCGCGGGCGCCTGGGCCGGATCGAAGGTCGTCGTCGTCGGGATCAACGAGAAACTCCGGAGCATCGCGCGCGATCTCAACGCGCCCCTCATCGAGCCCGATGCGGATGAGTCGACGGTTCTTCAAGCCCTCCGTTCGGCGCGGCCTTCGCCGCTGCCGGTCGCCCTCTTCCAACAGGCCTGGCAGTCATGTGAGGGCATTGTTCGCTCCGCTGTTGCACCGGCTCGCTGAGTTGTCATAGGCAGAGCGGTCCATGCCGGCTCTCGTCGTATCCTTCGCCTTTTTCCTGTTCGTAGCCTTCATCGGCCGGGCGACGCTTGCACTCGCTTGCTGGCGCGGCGGCCTGTTACGGGCTTGGCTGCTCGCGCCCGCCACCGGCCTCGCCGTCCTCGTGCTGGGCACGATGATTTTCAACCAGTGGGGACTCCCCATTCGGGTCTTCGCCTGGCCACTGACCATTAGTTTGCTGGCCGCAGCGACCGGAATCTTCATTTGGCGCCGGCCGGTGGTTCCCACGCGGGCATTGCTGCCCTTTGTAGCCGTCGCCCTGCTCTCGCTCGTTTGGACGGGTTGGCCGATGCTGCGTTTCGGGTTTGGCTGGCTGAGCTACGTCAACGACGACTACGTCAACTACTGCCTCGCCGCCGATCGCTTCAAGGACTTCGGGTTTTGGCGCGTCCCCACCATGGAGGAACTCGCGGGCACCGACATTTCCCAATACTACTGGTTCATGCACGTGCCGGGGCTGATGCGTTTCGGCAGTGAACACGTGGTGGCGTGGATGTCCGCGCTCTCCGGCGTCAAGACCCTCGGCATCTTCATGCCGGTCATCGTCGGCTTGGGGCTGATTCAACTCTTCGCCGCGGCCGCGCTCGTCCTCCATCGCGGTCGCTGGCGTCGGCGGGCGCTGATCGCCATCGCCCTTCTCGCCGTTAGCCCACTCTTCATGCTGGGCACGCTTTACCAGCTGATCGCCCAGGTTGGAGGCCTCGCCCTGCTCCTCGCCGCGACCGCGGTTTTGACCGGCAATCTCCCGCCAACGCGCCGCCGCATGATCCCTCACACGATCGTTCTCGCTGTGCTCGGCGCCGGGCTCGCGATCACTTATCCTGAAGTGACGCCCTTCGCGGTCCTCACCGTCGGAGCACTGGGAGTGGTCGAGTGGGTCCGCCGCCGCGAATTCCCGATGCCGCGCGTCGGTCTGGTGATCTACGGAATCGTGGGCGTTATTCTTCTGCTGCGGTTCAACATCCTCTCCTATCTCTTCACGATCTCGTATCAGTTCGGGTCCGGCTTCCGCAGCGTCGATCTTTCGCTCTCCTTGTTCCCATATTTTCTGATTCCGACCGGCCTCGCCACCCTGTTTGGGTTGATGCCGCTCGCGATCAATTTCGCGGAGCCGTACACTTCGATCACGATCATCGTCGGCGGCATCGCGCTCGTCACCGCCCTCGCGTTTGCCGTGCGTGAAGCGCTCCGACCCGCGCCGATCGCCATCTTGCTGCTGGTCCAAGCCGCGCTCGCGGTGCGGCTGCTCACCAGCGGCAATGACTTCGGCCTCTACAAGGTCGCCATGTTCATGCAGCCCGCACTCGCGGCCAGTCTCGCCTGCGCCCTGTTGAGATTACCGGCATCCCGGTTAATGGCGCCGCTCGGCGTGCTGATCATCGCCGCCGCCTGCGCGCCCACCGCTCTCTATTATACCCGCGTCTCTCAAGGCGAAAAGGCCGGCGGCATCACGGAAGCCAAGCTCGCGTCGATCCTCGGTACGACCGCCCCGGCTTTCCCGCCGCACACCCGCCTGCTCGCCGACATCAACAACCTCGTCGCCGCCAAGGTCGCGGCCGCGGAGGTACGCGGCACCGACTTGCGGTTTCTCTCCCGCGATTACTACCAGCAAATCGCGCCGATCGATTACGAGGGTCTCGGCGGTGCCCTGATTAGTTTACATCCCCAGTTTGCGGATTTCACCCGCACGCGCGCTTTGCTCGAACAGCGCGACGAAGCCACCATCCGGACGCACTCACTATTCCAAACGTCGTTTCGCGCCCCCGCTCTCGGCTTCGCCCAGGCTGGTAAAAAAGACGGCTACATCATCCTGAACGAAGCGCTCGGTCTCTTTAACAAGCTGCGCATCCCGCCCCGCACGCAGGCAAAAAGGTTCTTCAAGTACCTGCCCGCCGACCAGGCGAGAAACCATCTCGTATTCATTCATTCCGGACGCGGCAACCACTATTACCTCGGCGACCGCGAGCGCATCGCCCTGTACCAACAGGAAGCCGACCCCTACACGAACCAGCAGGACATCACCGGCCTCGGACGATTCCTCCTCCTGCGCGTCGAACAGCCGGACGAAGAATTTTACCTGCGGATTTCCGCCTCAAAGACCTTCATGGGCCGCGACCACACGGCATGGTCGCCTGGTTCCAAGGTGTTCGGCGTGACCGAAGTACCGCTCGCCTTCGCCGGCAACGGCGCAGTGAATCGCATCATTGGGCCGATCCGCCCGGTTTATCGCGACGGCGCCGCCTACATCGGGATCGATTTGAACGAGACGCCGGTGCAATTCCCGTTCGAACGCAGCGGTCTCCAATCACTCTACAACACGATGGTGCCACTCGACTCCCGTAAACTGGTGGCCTACGGACGGGACATCTCCGCGCTGTCCGCCGCGGAATACGCCGCCCTGACCAGACCCTCCAAGCTCACCCAGTTTCCCGATGATCTGCTGTTTGCCCGCGGCTTGGAATTCTCCGGCATCTACGAGGACGGCTGGCTTTCGCCCCGTAGCGAATTCGCGCTGGGCGGCGGCGGCCCGCAAGCCTGGATGCGAGTGCGCGGCTTTGTCCCCGACCTGCCCGGTGCCCCGCTGAAAGCCGGTACCCTATCCTTCACGCTTCCCTCCGGCGTCGTAGACGTCTCCACCTCCGTTGGATCTTTTGATTGGATTGTCCCGGTCGGTTCCGCCGACACCACAGCGCGGATCGGTCTGCGCTTCAGCCACTCCGCCCCGCTCCCGGGCCGCGATTACCGGCCGGTGGGCGCCAGGCTGCAATGGATGGAGGTCTTCGCGTCCCTGCCGACCTACACTTTCGAGTTCGGAAAACCCACGTCCCCGCGGCTTGCGTCGATTGGCATCGATCAGGACGGCTGGATGGCACGTCAAGCGACGATCCAGCTGCCACCGTTCCCCAGCGAGCACGACGTGGTCCTCACCTTCGAGTATCCCGGCTGGAGTGACACCAAGGAAACCATGCTGACGACCTTCTGGCCCGGCGAGAGCAAGCCCCGTCTGCTCAAGCTCACGCCTGACGCTCAAGGCTCCATGCGCGTGCGACTGCCGGCGTCGGCTCAACCACGGAAGCTGCAATTGGAAGCGAGTGACGACTTCTCCTTGGCCGCACCCGACACCCGGCGACGTTCCGGGCGTTTGATCCAGCTGGAAATTCAGCCTACGCCTCCTCGTTCTTGAACCCCACCGCCCCGTCCCTCACCGCTCCGCGCGTTGCCCTGCTGCTGAAGGTCGACACGCTTGGCGACCTGGTTCTATTCGCGCCAGTCGTGCAAAACCTCCGGACCGCCTGGCCGGAGACGCGGCTCGCCATCGTCATCCGCCAATCCTACCTCGACCTCGCCGCGTTGATTGCGCCCGGCATTGAATGGATCCCAACCCACCTTGACCCCTTCGGTCACGGCCCCGAATCAGATCCCGGCGAAGTGAAACGCCTGCGCGACCTCGTTGCGGCGCTTCAGCCTGAAATCGTGGTGGCAGCCACGTCGCGGCGCAACTGGCTCGAAGCCGTCCTCGCGGCCACGGTCCCGCAGGCTCGCCGCATCGCCTTGGGCGCACTGGCGGACGATAAGTTTTTCGCCACCCGCCTGCGCGTCTCGTTCGGCATCAACGCGGCCAACGTATTCGGCGAAGCCCTCCCGGTCCCGGCGGATGAACCGGACTGGCGGAGCAACCTCCGCATCGTTGACGCCCTGCTCGGTAGCCGCGTGGAACGCGCCGCTCCCCGAATTTCCCTCGACGACTCCACGCGGGCCGTCGCGAATGACGTCCTGCGCGAACATCAGCTGCAACCGGGCCGTTACGTCGTTTGCGCCCCCGCGGGCTTCGCGAACGTCCAGCTGAAAACCTGGCCCGCCGATCGCTTCGCCGCCGTGATCCGCCACCTCCGGGCGAAGCACGGGTTACCCGTTCTTTTGCTCGGCCATCAGAGCGAATCCTCCCACCTGCAGAGCATCGCGGCCGGGGTGCCGGGCACCGCAGTCTGGCTCGGCGGCGACCGTTCGCTCCCCCAACTCATCGCGCTCATCGCTCAATCGGGTCTTTTTCTCGGCAACGACACCGGTGCGATGCACCTCGCCGCGGCCCTCGGTGTGCCGGTCGTCGGAGTTTTTGGCGGCGGCACCTGGCCTCGTTTCACTCCCGCCGCCGACCGCGGCTGCGCGGTGGTGCACCCGCTGCCGTGCTTCGGTTGCGGCTGGGACTGCGCCTTTGGCGACGCGCCGTGTCTCGGCGAAATCCGCGTCGACGATGTCCTCCGCGCCGTGGATCGCACCCTGTTGGCGACAATTGGTTTTGCCGTGCACGTAGTCGCGCACCTCTCCGCGGAAACCCGCGCGATCATGGGCAAAGCTGCGGATCGCTATCGTTCCTCCGCACACGGACACCTCGCCCGCCAACACAAGCTGGAGGAACTCACCGCGCTCGATCGCGAGAAAGACCACGAAATCTCCGCCCTCAAGCAAGTCTGCGACGAGCGGGAAAAAACCATTGTCATTCTCGACGGCCACGTTCGCCAGTTTCAGGCCGAAAATGTCACGATCAAAGCCGATAACGCGGTTCTGGAAAAGACGCTCGCCGCTTTGCCGGCCAGCGCCGTGAATGCCGCCCGAACGATCTCCGACCAGCTTGTTCACATCCGTAATATCGAGTCGATGCTCGGGCGCCGTGGGGCCGATATCGCCGAATTACAGGCTTCGGTCAGCAACCTTGCCGGCGGCCTGCACGATTTGGAGCAGGCCAAACACTACAATCGGTTGTTGGCGCAAAAAGAAGCCGCGATCCAATCGTTGCACGAAGGGCTCGCCGCGCGCGCGCACGTCATTCTGCAACTCAGTGTCGAAGCCACCACCGGCACGGCCAAACTGCGCAAGGCGTGGATCGCCGCAACGTTCCAGCTGCGGGAAAAACTATGGCTCCCGTTCCATGCGTGGCTATTCCAACGCGTGGTCGAGAGCTATTGGATGCAGATCGGCATCCTCCGCCACTACGCCCCGCGTGCTTTGCAGTGGGACGAGCGCCTGCCGGGACCGTGCGGGCCGGATGCTGCCCTGCCGCAGGTCGCAATCGTGACGCCCAGCTACGGCCAGGATCGATTCATCGAGCGCACCCTCCGCAGCGTGCTCGATCAGGCGTATCCAAAACTTGTTTACGTTGTGCAGGACGGCGGCTCGAAGGATCGCAGCGCCGAGATCATCGCCCGTTATGCGTCCCAGTTGTATCACTGGGAATCAGTTCGGGACCACGGCCAGGCCGATGCCATCAAACGCGGCTTCATCCACATGGCCGCGCAGCTTGCGCCTGACGCGATCATGGCGTGGCTCAATTCCGACGACCTGCTCGCGCCCGGCTCGCTGCGGTTTGCCGCGGAGTATTTCAATCGCCATCCCGACGTCGACGTGGTGTACGGCCACCGGATCATCATCGACGACGAGGATCGCGATGTTGGGCGCTGGATCATGCCGCGGCACAACCCGGCCACACTGGAGTGGATCGACTACATCCCGCAGGAAACGCTGTTCTGGCGCAAACGCGCGTGGGATCTCGTCGGCGGGATCGACCTCAGTTTTCAATTCGCACTCGATTGGGATTTGCTCGCGCGATTTCAGCAGGCCGGCTGCCGCGTGGTGCGCGTGCCGTATTTCCTCGGAGCGTTCCGGGTGCACCCCGAGCAGAAAACCTCGCAGGCAATCCACACTACCGGCGCGGACGAGATGCGTCGCATCCGCACCCGCTTCAACGGCGAACGCCAGGACGACTTCGCCACCATCAACCGTCACGCCCGACACGCCCGCTTCTGGGGCGCCATCACCGCACGATTGCACGAAGTCGGCATCCGCTGGTAACTCCAGCCTCACTCGAGTCCTCTGTCTGCCACGTTTCTTCTTTCTCCCATTTCTCCCGCTTCTTCTTTTTCTTCCTCCATGCTCCTCAGCATCGTCGTTCCGGTCTTTAAGGAAGAGAAAAACATTCCGGAGTTTCTCCGCCGCCTGCGGCCGATCCTCTCGGAAATCACGGAGGACTATGAAATCATCTTCGCGCTCGATCCCTCGCCGGATCGGACTGAAGACGTGGTCCTCGAGCACCGCGCCACGGACGAACGCATCAAGCTGCTAAGGTTCTCCCGTCGTTTTGGTCAGCCGATGGCGACGCTCGCCGGTCTGGATTACTCAACGGGTGACGCCATTGTGGTGATGGACGTCGATCTCCAGGACCCGCCGGAATTAATCGGCGAAATGATCGCCAAGTGGCGCGAGGGTTACGATGTGGTGCTGCCGCAGCGCCGCCAACGCACCGGCGAACCGTTGATCAAAAAGTTCATTGCAGAAACCGGCTACAAGGTGATCAACAAGATCGCCGACGTCCGCATCCCCCCCAACACGGGCGACTTCCGCCTGATGGCCCGCCGGGTGGTCACCGAAATCGTCAAACTCAAGGAAAGCCACGGTTTTCTTCGCGGCATGGTCGCCGTCGTCGGCTTCAAGCAAGCGATTATTCCGTTCGATCGGCCGGGTCGTTTCGCGGGTGAGACGAACTACAACCGTTTCTTCGGTTCCCTGCGCATCGGGTTCAACGGCATCTTCTGTTTTTCCACCTACGCGCTCACCTTGAGCACGATGTTCGGGTTCATCATCGCGGGCTGCTCGTTCCTGCTGATGGGTGTATATCTCTTCTATAAACTGATGGACTGGCCGATCCTGTGGGGTAATCCCACGCTCGTCATCCTGATCGCGTTTCTCGGCGGCATCCAACTCATCAGCGTTGGCATCCTCGGCGAATATATTGGACGCATCTATGAAGAGGTTCGGGCGCGGCCGAAGTTCATCGTCGATCGCAGTGAAGGCTTCGGCGGGCGCTGAGCGCGAAGTGAAACGGGCATTCCTGCCTGTCTCTTGCCAGGCGACCGCACCGCCGCCGGATCGGACAGACAGACAGGAATATCGGTCTCACGCCACTGACCGCGACCTTGCAAGCGCCTGGCCTTTATCGCGTGCTGCCGCGCTCGGCTCGCTCCATGGCAGAAACGTCCAAACTCATTCTCGACCCCGCCCCAGCGCCGCGGTCTTTGCCGACCTCGCCCGTGACTGTGGGGGCGCCCGTGTTTGTTCTCCTCTCCGCCGTTGCGCTCACCTGGTTTCAACCCGCCCTGCCCCACGGCTTCGCACCGCCCTGGCCCATCGTCCCTTTATTGTCGCGGCAACGATCTGTAGTGTCGGCTTCATCGTGGTCGTGACCGGCGGAACCGGGCGCCTCTGATTCGAAGATCAATTCGGGAACTTCTTCGATCTGCAGGCTGCCGCGCTGCTGCAGGGACGGCTCGACGTTCCCGAGGGAGCAATCAGCGGCGAAGCCTTTATTTTCGATCGCAAATACTACGCTATTTCGGCCCCACACCCGCCTTGCTGCGCCTGCCCTTTGCAATCTTCGACTTGGGCACCGGTTGGGTCACCCGCAGTTTCATGCTCCTGCAGTTTCTCGGGGCCTTGATCTCCGCCTATGCCATTCTGCGCGAGCTCCGGCGGCAGGTGCGGGGAGCGAGCCGACATCGGCGCCGCGGGATCGAGTCCGCCTCTTCTGCGCAACAATTCCGGCACCGCGTGGACGCGTTTTTCGGCCGCGCCATTCCCGCCCCGTCGTCCCCTCAGCAGCCGTCCACCCCCGTTGATCCATGACCGGGCCACGCCCGCAGCCCGCGAAAGGAGGTTTGCGGTGCAGCGCGGACTCGTTTCAACCTGCGGATTCTTCATGCAACACGTCTTCGTCACCGGCGCCGCCGGTTTCATCGGTTCCAACCTCATCGACCGCCTGCTCGCGGATGGCCTCCGCGTCACTGGTTGGGATAATCTGTCCACGGGCCAGTTGCGCTTCCTCGACGGCGCCCATCAGCACCCAAGCTTTCAGCTCGTGCGCGGCGACACTCTGGACCTGTCCGCGCTCACTGCGGCCATGAAAGGCGCGGATTTCGTGTTTCATCTCGCCGCCAACGCCGACATCCGCGACGGCTGGAAACACCCGGAGCGCGATCTCCAGCAGAACACCATTGCGACGTTCAACGTTCTCGAAGCCATGCGCGCCAACGGCGTGAAACGCATCGCGTTTTCATCCACGGGTTCGGTGTATGGCGAGGCGCTCGTAACACCGGAAAAGCCCACGCCGGAGAACGACGTTTTCCCGATTCAAACCTCCCTCTACGGCGCATCCAAAACCGCCGGTGAAGGCTTGCTCGCAGCTTACGCCGAGGGGTCGCAAATCGACGAGGCCTATATCTTCCGCTTCGTTTCCATTCTCGGCGAACGCTACACGCACGGACACGTCTTCGACTTCTACCAGCAATTGGTCGAACACCCGACCCACCTGCGCGTGCTTGGCAACGGCGCCCAGCGGAAGAGCTATCTGTATGTGCAGGACTGTATCGACGCGATGCTCCACGTGACGCGCCAGGCCACCGCGAAGGACGCGAAGCACCACACCCAGATTTATAATCTCGGCACGCCCGAATTCGTGCAGGTCAACGACAGCATTCGCTACATCTGCCGCACGCTCGGCCTGACGCCCCGGCTCGATTACACCGGCGGCGACCGCGGCTGGATCGGCGACAATCCGTTTATTTTTCTGGATACAAAGAAAATCCAGTCCACCGGCTGGAAGCCGAAGCTCACCATTGAACAAGGCATTGTGCGCACGCTGCGCTGGCTCGAGGCCAACCGCTGGGTTTACGACGCCCGGAAATGAGCACTCACGCCGCCCCAGCCGGACCGGCCCTGGACGGCGCGACCGCGCGGAACTCGACGACAGCACATCGGCGACCCGCCGTCGGGCTCTGGCTGTTATTGCTGCTCGGCGTGTTCGCGCTGGAGTTTTTCCTCTTCGATCAATTCGGCGCACGTCGCCACACCGGCGTGTATCCAAAGTGGAGTGATCAGGTGCAGTACCTGACAGACGGATACACCGCGTGGGAACACGCCCGCACCACCGGATTCGTCTCCGCGCTGGGTCAGACGCTGACAAACCCTTCGGCGCAGGGCACGCTGCACGACACCGCGGCGCTGCTCGCCTTCCAGCTCGCCGGCCCATCCCGCAGCGCCGCCCTCGCGCTCAACGGCCTCGCCCTCATCGCCTGGCAATTTTCTCTCTTCGTCGCGGTGGTACGGATCTCCCGGCGATCCAGCCTCGCGTTCGCCGCCGCGCTGTTGCCGCTCGCTCTCGCCGGGCCCTGGGAAAACATACCCGGTTCCGCCTACGACTTCCGGCTCGATCACCTCGCGATGTGCGCGCTCGGCGTGGCCAGCGCCACGGCACTCCTGACCGACGGCTTTCGCTCGCGCGGCGGCGCGGTGCTCTTCGGCGCCGCGGTCGCGCTGGCACTCCTGCTCCGCTTTCTCACCGGCACTTACTTCGTCCTGATCTTCGCCGGTCTGCTGGCGTGGATTGTATCCACCGGAGACCGACGCGCTCGCAGCGCCAATCTCGCCTGGGCCGCACTGGTGGCATTCGTTCTCGCCGCCCCGTTTTTCTGGATCAACCGCGCGCACATCTACGAGTACTACTGGATCGGCCACTACCTCGGACCGGAAAGCGCGATCCGCAATCAGAACTTCGGTGCCGGGCGCTCGATTGTATTCATAATTCAAGCACTGGCCGAGCGCCACCTCGGTGGGTTCTTCGGCGTGGTGGCGCTGCTGGGCGCCGCCGGACTCGCGGGAGGCCGCGGCCGCCGCGAAGCCCTTGGGGCGCGCGCCACGGGAGTGGTCGGGTTGCTCTGGCTGTTCGCCCCGGCCACCGTATTGCTGCTTCATCAGCAAAAATCCGACGTGGTCGTGAGCGCCCTCGCGCCGGGCGTCGTGCTGCTCGTCATCGCGCTCTGGCTCCGCGTGGCCCGCGCGCCTGCCGAAGGACATCCGGTCGCGGCCGTCCTCATCAACAGTGTCGTTTGCAGTCTCATCCTCGCGTTTTTTACCCAGCGCCAGCTGCGGCCCGCCGACGCGGCCGCCACCTTCGCGCATATCCGCCAGGTCAACACGATTGCGGATACGCTTTTCGCGCGCATCCAAGCCGCCGGTCTCGAACGCCCCGCAATCGGCGTCGACTACATCACCGACTGCCTGGATGCGCAGGTCCTGCGCGTGATCTGTTATGAGCGTAAGCGCCTCTGGCTCGACCTCGACGGGACGCTTCCCGTCGGCATTGCCGAACCCGATAGTAAGGAGGTCTGGGCGAGGCTTGAACGCAGCCACTTTGTTTTTCTGACCGAGGAGGCACCGGAAGGAATTTACCCGTACGACCGGAAACTGGCGGCGATGCGACCGGAACTTCGCGCGTGGTGCGAAGCCAACCTGGTCCTCACCCAGCGCTTCGACCTTCTCGGCCGGCGCATGGCTCTTTACCAGCGGCCGGAAATCGCGTTGCTTCCGAACCGATGAACGTCGTCGTCACTGGCTCCAGCACCGGCATTGGCCGTGCCCTCGCGGACCGGCTGCTTGCGCGCGGACACCAGGTCTGGGGCCTCGCCCGCTCCGACCAGGCGAATTTCGCCGCGCGCCATGAGGGACGCTTCCATTGCTCCCGTTGCGATGTTTCCAACTGGCTCGAGGTCGAGCAAGCGGCCCGCGACGTCGCCAAAGCCTGGTCGCACGTCGACGGCTTGATCGCCTGCGCCGGTCTGCAGGGGGAAGTCGGGCGAACGTTGAGCGCCGACCCCGCACGCTGGTCGGAAACAGTCCGGGCCAATCTCGAGGGCACGTTTTACGCCGTGCGCGGCTTCGACGAACTGCTCGCCCGCACCCGCGCGCGCGCCAAAGTCATCTGCTTCTCCGGTGGTGGGGCGACGAAACCGCGGGTTCGTTTCTCCGCGTATGGCGTCGCCAAGACGGGCATCGTTCGGCTCGTCGAAACCATCGCCGAGGAAGAACGTGACCGTGCCTACGACATCAACGCGATCGCCCCCGGAGCGATCAACACGCGCCTGACCGACGAAATAATCACGCTCGGTCCGAAGGTTGTCGGTGAAGCGGAATTCGCCGCCGCGGAAAAACAAAAAGCGAGTGGCGGTGCCTCAATCGAAAAAGCCCTTGGGCTGGTGGAGTGGCTCCTCTCCTCCGCGAGCGACGGCATCTCCGGGCGGCTGCTGGCCGCGCCGTGGGATCCCTGGCCGACGCTCGCCACGCACGCCACCGAGCTCGCCGGAACCGATATCTACACTCTGCGCCGCATCGTCCCCGAGGAACGCGGCAAGCAGTGGTGATTACCTCAGGATTCGCGTGTTCCCAGCCGAGGCGCGGGATGATCGAGCCGAGGCAAAGGAGTTTCGTGATCGACTGACCACAAAGGTTCGAGACTGCCCCCATGTTCGTGGTGGCAATAGCCGGGTTTACCCAAAATCGGGTTGCGCGATCGCGCAATCGCGATTCGCGACCTCGCCAGTGGCGTCAACGCCCTGGCCTGTTCGATATACGCGCCAAACCCCGCCTCTCCGGGCCGACAGAGGTGCAGGAGCGTCTCCAAGTCGTGAGTTTTTGGAAACACGACATTGCGGGCGGTCAACCACGCTTTCAGCGCTTTTTCCGCGGCCTGCTGGCAATGATACGCACCGGCCGCATACAAACGATTTTCCTCCGCGCGACCCATTTTCTTCTTTTTCGAAGTCAGGTTTTTACAGGAGGAAACAGAGAGAGCTGAGGCTAAGGCGGGTCGAGGCAGCGTTCGAATGCCGCCCCCGCACCCTTGTCACGGAACACATGCCGCATAGTTGCCGCGATTGATGACAATAGCAGGCGCCCGCGTACTCCAATCGCAGTTTGCGCGCCATGCCGCCAACCGAGCTGTCCTCTGGGCCAAGTGCAATAGCTGTGTTTACCCGAAATCGGAGTGGCCGATCGCGCATTCGCGATTCATGACCCCGTCCGAAATCGCCCTAATCTTCTTCAACGGATCCAAGCAGTGGCTGTCTCTTGAGAGCCCTTACACCAAAACAAATTTTGCCCCCGACCGGAAGAAACAGGGTTGCCACGGGTCTGGTGTGCGTGAGGCTCCCTCGGTGATTCCGCCGCGAGGCAAGCTATACACCGACGCTACATTGGTGCTTTTAAGCCCGTTTGAGAGCCTGGTGCTGGAGGCCGTGTTATCCGTCATTGGTGGCGAGTCCGCGCAAGCGGTTCCGACACCGTTCAGGAGATTGCCCAACTTTTTCACCCTCGGGCCGCGGCGGCGCGAATCACATTTCTACAATGGCAGAACTGGTTCATGACTTGTATGCGGTAATCACGTACAGAACGATCCAAGCAGCGCCTGTTTCTCAGGAGTTGGTAGAGCTGGCTGATGAGTCGCCGCACCAGTTCGACAAGTTTGCGACGTTCACGAATCGTTTTATAAAGCAGCGTCGAGCATAGGCCAGCAATCAAACCACACGATGTCCTCAGCATCCGACGTATCTGAACGAGTCACTATTTCACTCGCTTTCTTAGTTTGAAGGTAAGTTAGGTTATTAACAACACCCATGTCACCTCCCGCCGATTCATGAGCGCCTCCGCCCCATCCGCCGGGGAGACGACAGACTGGAACAAATGGCTCACCATCGCAATTTTGGTCCCGGCTGCCGCTTACATTATGGCCGCTTATTCATCTTTGACCCGGCCAATTTGGATCGATGAGTTTCTCCATTACGCGCTAGGCAGCCATCGATCTACTGCCGAGGCCTGGTTGTCGATCAACGATACCCTGCCTACCTTTAATCACGGCCAGACAGGCGTGCACATCGTTCAGATCGGGCTCGCCGCGACGGTGACCGGCGCGCTCGCCTTCTACCTAACTCCGGTCGAACAACGCACCGGCTGCACCCGGGTTTGTGGTGGTATCGCCGTCGGACTGGGCGTGCTGTTCCAGCCCTTTTTCCCAATCTACTGGCTCGCAATCGCACTCTACACCGGGGCCGCCATTCAGTCAATTATCCACGGTGCGCCAAAGAAATCCGGCGCAGCGCCTACGTCTGACCAGATCCCCACCAACAACGACGAATGGGTCGTAATGGCCATCGAAAACATTGCTAGCGGCGGTCCCGTCTGGCCCATGTTCAGGCGCTTCTGCGCCCGCAATGATTGAACTTGGGTTCGCCAACTTCAATCCCACCTCACGACAATGCTGGCGATCGTCATCCCAATCTACAACGATTGGTCATCTTTTACGATCTTGGTGCGGGCGCTGAGCGACGCCGCATCCCGCATCCCGCATCCCATCACTATTCTCGGCATCAACGATGGTTCCACCCAGGTACCCACCGATATCTCCCTCCCCACCGGCTCCTCGATTCGCGCCATCGAACTCATCACGCTCAACTGCAACCTCGGACATCAGCGCGCCATCGCCATCGGCCTTTCCGAATGCCTGCGCCGCGAGAATCTAACCGCCGTGCTCGTCATGGATAGCGATGGCGAGGACTCGCCGGCGGACATCGAGGCCATGGTGTCAGCTTTGGACAGGCACCCTGAATCGATCGTCGTCGCGAGTCGCGCGAAGCGCTCGGAAAAACTGATTTTCCGCGTTTGTTACGCAATTTATAAGCGAGTGTTCCGCAGCCTGACCGGTGAGTTCATCGACTTTGGCAACTTCTGTCTAATGCCCATCGCCGCTGTTCGTCGCATCGCTTTCATGCCCGATGCATGGAACCATTTCGCCGCCACGCTCGTAAAATCACGGGTCCCCCTGCAGCGCATCCCTACCGAACGCGCCAAGCGTTTTTCCGGCAGTTCGTCGATGAATATGGTCGGGCTGGTGATGCATGGTTTCAGCGCCATTTCGGTTTTCAGTGACCGCGTCCTCACGCGCCTCCTGCTTCTCACTGGGGGGACCTCCTTGTTTGCCATTGCGGCCGGAACCGCCGCTGTGCTGCTGCGACTGTTCACCGATCTGGCGATTCCCGGTTGGGCGACTAATGTGTTCGGCCTGTCCTGTTTGCTGTTCTTTCAGTCCCTCACTCTTCTTGCGGTGATCATCTTCACCAGTCTCAGCAATCGCTCCAGTGTGCCTTTCATCCCGGCCGTTCATTCGTCCGTATTCGTCGCCCACACTGCCGCGTTCCCTTGTCCTGGAGTCCTATATAGCGCCAAATAGAAACCATGGTCGTGTTCTCATGGTAGTTGGCTCTGAACAGTCACGAGCGAACTCACGCTGCTGGCATCACCCATGGCAAGGCGTACGCCCAGCTTGGCGCGTGCCTGCTGCTCGGCGGCAGCATCGCTCCCAAGGAGGGAGAAGCGTTGCGCGATGCAGACTGCTGCAGCTTGCCCCTTTTTTGAGGCGTTTCTTCTTTCGGCTCTCCCCGTTTCTTCTTTTCCGAAGTCAGGTTTTTGCAGGAGGAAACAGAGATAACTGAGGCTAAGGCAGGTTGGCCACAAAAGGCTCAAAAAGACTCAGGGGAAAAAGCACGGTTCCTAACCGGAGCCCCAGCGTCTTTACAACTCCGGATTAGCGCCCATCATGTTCCGCGTCACGCTCTTTCAGGGGGTGATCGTCATGATAAATTCGGCGTTCGTCCCGATGGCTCCGGCGGAGTCGGGCGGAGCGTGACGATGGACGTATCGGGCAGGGACGCGTCACCACGATAAGGGCGGGCGTATCTCAAAACAGGGATAGCTGCCGGTCGTCGGGTTTTTCACGTTGCGACCGGCGTCCGTGGATCAGGCGGTGTGTAGCCGCGAGCACCTCGGTGTGTTGGGCGTCGCATTGAACCGCGGCGGCAAAGTGGGCGGACGCGAGCACCTGGTCGAGGGCGTTGCGGATGTGCTTGAGCTCGTCGTAAAGTTCTTCGCCGTGATATTGGTACCAGTCCTGGAGGCATTTCATAGCCGCTGGAGGACGCGCTCGACCTCTTTGTGAGGCACGCCGCGGAAAAGAAAATCGAGCTCGCCTGCCTTATCGGCGCCGGCGTGCCCGCGCGCATCGCGGCGGACGTGACCCGGCTGCGCCAGATCATCGTGAACCTGCTGGGCAACGCCGTGAAGTTCACCGCCACCGGGGAAGTCCTGCTCACCGTGGAGAGCGAGGCGGAGGGCGACCGGCTGCGCTTGAAGTTCGCCGTCAAGGACACCGGCATCGGCATATCACCAGAGGGCATGGCGCGGCTATTCAAGTCGTTTTCCCAGGTCTACGCCTCGACGACGCGGCGTTTCGGCGGCACCGGACTCGGCCTCGCGATCAGCCGACGGCTGGCGCAGCTGATGGGCGGCACGGTGTGGGCCGAGAGCCGGCCCGGGGAAGGATCCGTTTTTTCTTTCTCGATCCTCGTGGACGCGGTGCAGGCCGCGCCCGCGCCGGCCAATCTCGATCTCAAGGGCCGGCACCTGCTCGTCGTTGACGACAACCCCACGAATCGCCGCGTGGTGTCGAGCCATGCGACAGCGTGGGGCATGATTGTCGAGGAGACAGCGTCGGCCGCCCACTGCGAGGAGAATCAAGCTCGCCCAGACCTACGTTACGAGGCAGCCGCCGACGTTTCGCCCGTGCCCAGTATTTTATACAAGCCGGAAATCATTGGGGATCTCCGGCGACTTGCTCAAAAATCCACCTTGTGCGTGAGAATGAACTTCGTCGGCGCGAGGTAGCTGTTATTCGTGTAGCTGCTGCCGATGCGGGTCTGATCGTTGAGCAGGTTCTCCACGTTTAACTGGAGGTCGGCGCGCCGGTTCAGGAGTTTGTAGCTGTAACCGGCAAAGGCGTTTGCCATGAAGTAGCCTTTGTAGACAAGGATCGGCCGCCCGGCGATGGTGACATGCCGGTCGCGGCGCGGATAACCGTAAAACCCGATGCGTGCGCCCTTGAGCGGACCCGACGTAAACGAGTAGCGCGTTGTGAGATTCCACTGCATGCCGGTGTTGTAGTCTTCGACGACGAGCGCATCGTAGCGCGCCTGAGTGAGCGCATAGAGCGAGGAGTCGCTCGTTTTGGCTTTCAGGGAGGCGAGCGTGGCAGCGAGGCGCGGATAAAAGTCGGTATTCTTCAGCTTGCGCGTCGACCACTTGAACGAGAGCGACCACTGGCGCGTGATGTTACTCACGAGTTCGAATTCGTAACCCTTTGTCTGGCGCGACCGGGTATCCTGGTTCACACCCGTGGTATAGGTGGTTCCCAGCAGGGCATTGATTTCATCGGCAATCAGCGCCGAGGAAATTACCCCGGCGGTCTCGTTGACGGCTTTGTTGTCGAACTTCGTCGCCGTCATCGTCACGCGGTCGTTCAAGAGGTAGAGGCTGAAACCGTAGTCGACGCCTTCTCCTGAGCGCGGCTCGCGCGGGTCGCCGTTGAAATAGGGATTGGCTCCGTTCTGCTGGAAGTTCTCCGCGTAATTCCAGAAAACGCGGACGGGCTTGATTGGCGAGAACACGCCGCCGTAATTCCATTTCGTCGTCCAAAGGTTGAGCACGTCATTTTCGACGAGCTGGCCTGCACTATCGCGCTCGAGGTAGGCGAGCCCGGTCGCGGCGTCGGTGAGCACGCGAGTGGAAAAGACGTTGAAGTTGTCGCGGCGCACGCCGGCCGTGGTGATGATGCGGCCGCCCCAGTAGCGGCCGATGACAAGGGCCGAGCCGGAATAGAACGGCTGGTGCGCCTTCTGGCCACCGGGAGTCTCGCTCGCGAAATCGGCTTCGGGGAGCGGACGATAGGCGATGGCGTCGTCGTTGCCGCCGTCGAGATAGAAGCGGCGGCGCACCTGGTTGTTGGGCTGGCGCGCTTCGGTGCCGGTCTGGCCGAGGGCCGCGATGGCCTCGGGCGTGAGCATTTCCTGGCGCTGAGTGAGGCGGAACTTTTCATCACGGAGGCTCACCCCGGCGATGAGCCGCTGCTTCGTGAAGCCGAAATCGAAATCGTGCAGCGCCGTGACGCGATACGATGGCACGCTGTTCCAATATTGGGTCGAAGTGTAGCGATGGTCGACGTAGAGCTTGTCGAAATTCGGATTGGCGACGAGGCCTCCCCGGCCGTCGGAGAGTTGCGGGTTCACGTCGCGGCGCACCCCGTCGAGATTGGAGAACACGTCGACGCGGTTGGAGAGCTGGAGATTGAAGGCGAACTCGAGCGTGGTACGCTCGCCGAGCTGGTGCTCAAACGCGGCGTTCACCGCCGTGGAGTCGTGGTTCAACTGGTCCGACGGGCCGTGCCACTGGACGTGGCGCGGGATGATCGCCTGGTCGACGTTGCCCTGCGCAGCCGCGGGGATGCCCGCCGTCTGGCGAAAAATGGTCGTCGCGGTCGACTCGAGATTAACGAGGCGGTCGCCGATGAGCGTCCAGCGCTGCGTAGCGCCCGGGACTTGGATCGTGCCGGTACCGAGCGGGGCGGGATTGCCGAGCGAACCGGAACCGAGGACGTAGCCGGAACTGAAGTTATCGGTGTAAAGCCCGCGCGTGTTGGTGCGGCGGACCCAATTGCGTTCGACGCTCGCGGAGAAACGCGTGGTGCGCGTGAAATCGTAGGTGAACGCGAGTGCGAGGCCGGCGCGGCGGTCGTAGGCGGTGTCTTTCCAGAAGCGCTGGTCGGAGCCCATCGCGTTAACGCGCACGCCTGCCTTCTGACCGAAGCGGCGGTTGTAATCGAACGTGCCGCGCCACGAGTTTTCCGAATCCCAGCGGACGCTCGCGGTGCCGAAAGTGCGCATCTTTGCGCGCTTGGTGGCGATGTTCATCACGCCGCCGACGCGGCCATCGCCGTAGATATTGCCCGACGGGCCGCGCAGAATCTCGATGCTCTCCGTGTTGAAGTTGTCGGAAATGGCATACCAGATGAAGCCATCGCGCGAATTCCAGGACGACTGCACACCGCGCACGACGA
The DNA here is from genome assembly GCA_038320495.1 of Opitutales bacterium. GTDB lineage: Bacteria > Verrucomicrobiota > Verrucomicrobiia > Opitutales > Opitutaceae > ER46. The sequence continues at coordinate 22,919 of JBBQEG010000018.1, forward strand.
CCCCGTTGCCGCCGCCGTTATAGTCATTGCCAATGCCCGAAGTATTGGCCGATTCGATGTTGAGGCCGAAGTTGAAAACGCCCGCCGGATCGGTCGCAGCGATGTCTTCGATAAACTGCTTGTTCAGCACGGTGACGGCCATCGGCATGTCACGCAGGAGCTCGTTGGTGCGCGTGCCGGAGACAGTCGACGTGGCCTGATAGCCGTAGTCACGGTCGGTGTTCACCTCGAAAATGCTGAGGCGGAGCGGGGCAGCTTCGGTTGGTCCGGTCGTAGTCGAAGCGGTGGCGGCGACCGAGGGAGCGGCTGGAATCCGGGCATGCAGCGCCGCAGCCAGAAGCGGCAACGGCAGCAGGGCGCGGTAAACGAAGCGGCGAGCGAAGGAGGACATGGGCGGGGATGGGTTTATTTGGCCGGGGAACGCGGCGTAGATTTCCACGAGCAAACGACCCGGACCCTAACGCGCAACGCCGCTGGCGTTTTCCAGTTAAACGACCGGTCGCACCGTTGCACCGTCGCGCCACGTGCTCTCGATGAAGATCGTCTTCGGGCTCTTCGGCAGACCGTAGGCATGCTGCGAAAGCTGGGCGGCAACCTGCTCGAGACCGGCGGCACCCACGTGCTCGGATTGCTGGTCAATGCCCGCGACGTCGCCCATGCCGGGCGACCAATCGAGATGGGCGTAGCCCACCGCGTGCGGCACGTCGGCTAGTTCGCGCAGCCAATCGAGCACGGAAAGATGGATCGTCACGACGGCGTCGGGCCGGTGGCGGCGGAACCACGCGGCGAACTCGGGCTGGCTCCACGCTGCGCTGACGAGCGGTGGGATCGGTGCCACTCCGGGGTGGAGTGTGTGCCAGTGGAAAAGATAGGTGGCGAGCCACGCGTCGTCGACGCGCGCATTCAGCCCTTCGCGAAGGTAAACGCCGCACCGCCGATAGCCCCGCTTCTCGAGGCCAGCCAGCGCAACGCGCATACTGTGTGCGGCGTAATTGCACACGCGGTGGACCTGTGGCCCGCGCAGCGAGTAGCCAAACGCCACTGGCGCGAGTCGCGCCCATTCGAGCAACAACCGGCCGGAATCTTGAGCAAGCGGGCCGACGAGCACGCCGCGAATATCACGCGTGCGCAGAATCGTCGAAACGCGCGCCGCAGTGAGTCCCGCTGCCTCCACGGTGAAGCGCTCGAGGCGGTAGCCGAGTTGCGCAGCACGCGCTTCGGCGCCCGCAAAAAGCCGCCGAGCCAGCGGGCTGCCCGCCGCGCCGAAAACGGGATGCACGAAATTCAGGTAGGCGATGACCTGCGCGGCCGCGCCCTGCCGGCCGAGGCGCAGGCGACCCATCAGCTCGGCCACGCGCGGATCAGGCTCGTAGCCGGCGCGTTTTGCGATCGCGCGAACTTTGCGCGCCGTCGCGGCGCTAATGCGCGGGTCGTTGCGCAACGCGAGCGACACCGTCACATGCGACACTCCGGCGAGCGCGGCGAGAGCGCGGACCGTCGGGCGCGCTTTGCCCTGAGATAAATTTGGATTCGCCGCCATCGTCTTTTCTCCCCGGAGCCTACGCTATCAACGGCCCACCGATCGCCCAACACGGGTTGCGTGCGCGGCGTAAAGCGGGCCGAAATGCCACATGGATTTTCTCCAAAGCGTCACCGGGTTTGAGATCAGCAAGCAGCCACTCTCGAGTGGCGACCTGAAGATAGACGCGACGCAAAAATCGACCTCTTTAAGACGTGGGATGCGACCGGCCCGTGAGCTCTCCAACCAGACGGTCTCCGTAAAGCTGAAGAAATGACCATTCCGATGGCGCGATATAGAGACACGCTGCTAGTCCGGCCGCTGGCGTTAACCTCCCGGACGGAGGGGACGGACTCCTTGAGAATCGGTTGGAAAACTTGCGTGCCTTCAGGAAAAACTCGCATCGGCGAATGGCGGGTTTGTTGCGAGGTAATGTCAAGGCAACCAAGACCCACCCTCCTTGCCTGATCCGAAGAGCAAGACTGCGGGAGGCGTCGGGAATCTCGATGGAAAAGCTCAAGTTCACAAAATGGCCCGCAAATAAACCAAAAGACAGCAACGCTGGAAAAGCAGCATGCGGTCGGGACGGGCGCGTGCTGCCCGGCGCCTCATTTGATCCTTGGCGGCCAGCGTGATGGATCGAGGTAGACTTGCCCGTCGTAAATAAAGGCCGGCGGCGCTTTGCCGTGACCGCCGAGTCGCGGCCATGCGCGCAGATGGTGATCCGCATCGACTGAATAGTTGACGTTGCTGCCCCTGCCTTTTCTGGCCGTTTGGGCGGGCAGATTTTGAATGCGCTGAACGCCCTCCACACTTATCTCCTGAGGCGGGTCGATCTGCCGCCTGGGCTGAGCCGCAGGTGACCGAGGAGCCGGTGGCCGCTGGGATTGGTTCACGGGGCCACCAGTCGGTGCATCACGCGCTACGGGAACGTTGGGAATATTCGATCGGCTAACGGCTGGGGTGGGTGGAGCGACAGGCGGGGTCTGCGCCAGCGGATCGGGAGCGCCAACGGAGGGAGCCTGCCCTGTCTCCGCTGTTCCGATATTTTGCCGCGACGGAGTCGGCGTGGGCGGTTTGGGGGTGGACGCGACTCGTGGTGGAGTCGGAGCGGGGGGCATGGGTGACACCGGCGGAATGCCGACCCGCTGTGCCGGCGCCAGCAGCTTGTGGTCGGTGCTTACACGAATGTTGCCGTCGAGATCACGATATGCGGGCGGTGCCTTATCCTTAGCCGAGCCGCCAAGGTGGACCCACCCTTTCTGATGGGAAGTCGGGTCTTGAGGTTTTATGGAGGAGGGATTGTGAACGTTGCGGGCTACCAGTTCAACGTCGGTCACGGGTGCAGGACCGCGGGACGTGCGCACGGGCGGCGGGGGTGGCGAAGCTCTGAGGGTTTGCGTGGGCGGACGCGACGGCGGGGGCGGCGGAGAGGCAGTGATGGTGGTCGAGGTTTGTCCGTTCCCGCCACTCGCACCCACAGCCGTTTGCTCGGCATGGGAAAGTTCGGCGGCCAGGGCGTCCGCCTCGTCTTCCACCGCTTTGAGGCGCTTATGATCGGCGGCGCTGAGGTCGGACCGTTTGGCAGCTTCGGCTCGCGCCTGTCGCCACGGCTCCACCGCATTGCGCACTTTGGTACTGAGATATCGGATGGTTCCAATTCCCAGTCGCCCCCAGCCGTAGTAACCCGCCACCCGATTGGCGGTATCCACCGCATCCAGAAGGGCGGGGCCTGCATTAGGGAATGTCTTCACGATCCAGTCACGCTGGCTGTTGATGATCATCGATCCGGCCGGGATGGCCCATGCGATGCGATCGGCCCAGAGGAGGGCGCGCATGCCCCACAGATAAGCCTGGGATGCTTCTCCCGCGGCGACCCTGACTTGCAGGGCGCGTACCGCACCGCCTCCCAAGGCGCCGGCCCCCAAAGTGAGACCGAGGAAAAACGCCGTCGATGCAGTGCTGATCGTCTTATTCTGTATTTGATTGGAGTAGTCGAGCAGTCCGAGCGCAGGCAGGTCCACCAGAGTTCCTCCTTCGTCGTGCAATCGCACGGCAACCATCTGCTCCGGGTCGAGTTCTATCCCGTCCCTGAGCTTGGACCAAGGCGGCAAGGTTTCGCGATCCGCCTTGAACATGTCGAATTGCATGAGCTTGACCGAGCTATAACGCACCTTCACGTTACCATTAGGCAGCCGTTCGGCACGAAACGTCGCGGTGGCCTGGCGCAGGACGCCGATGTTGCGAATGGGGAAAATCATCCGGCGATCGAGGTTCTGCAGGAACTTCGCTTGCGACGTGCGATACTTCTTGGCCTCGAGGATGCGCTCCGTCTGCTTTCGTTGGAAAGCTGACACGTCTCCCGTGATAATCGCCTCGTACAGGACATCCATCAACGCGCGACCTTCGGCGGTGAGCGATAGCACGTTCAAGCGCGTAGTCGGCAGCCGCCCGACGAATTCCGCCGCGATATTGTCCTCGAACTTCGACGGAAGCGCCTCGACTACGGCGCGGATGAAGGCGTAGCCGGTCGGGTGTTGTTCAAGGTAGTCATCCAGACCCTTCGCGACCCCCTTGATGTTCCACAGCATCCCGCTGCGGCGGTAATATTGTGATAAGAAATAATCGACGAGTACGGCCAGATGAGCAACCGGCTGTAATGGTGTTTTCTCGGTATCGCGCTGGACGCGCACGACTGACCCCAGCGGACCAGGGCCACCGTCTTCGGAAGATTGCTGAACCACATGGGTCAACTCATGGGCGATCAATCGCCGCCCTTCACGCGTGTCAGGTGCGAACCGGCGCGCCGCAAACGCGATATGGTGACCAATCGTGTAGGCATTGGCCTCCAGGTCCCGCGTTGAACGCTCGGCCGCCGCGTCGGAATGCACCTGCACCCTGGAAAAATTATGACCTCAGCGCCGTTCCATGTCGTGACGCAACGCGGGTTCCAGCCGTGTGCCGGAATTGCGAAGAGTCTGGTCTACGCTGATAGGCGCCGGCTTAGTCTGCCCAGTGGGCTTCCCCATGAAGCGCTGAATTCAAGGCTGCGAGCCACTGAAGACGGACTGTGCTGGCATGGTCAATACATGGTCGGCGACTCGGTCTGCTTCCTGTTCATAACTGTCTTCCGTGTAGTACTTTGGATGCATCAGGTTCTCGCCCGCAGGCCCGTAGTTTCCCGCCACCTGGCTTCCGGCCATAATGTGGACGATCGATTCCAGCACTTTCAAGGGCTCGTCCGAGCCGACGTATTCGGCCGGCATTTCGATTTCCGCCGGCGTCTGTCCGGCAGGTTGACGCGACAGGCTGTACTTGGCGGCGGGAAGCGGACGCGCCCACTGCGAAGGAGTGGTCACCTCGCGCGCGTTTCTTTCCGTCGCGCTCCCCGGTGCGTCAATCGATAGTTCCGAAGGATCGAGGGAAGCAGCATCACTTGTCGAGGACCGCTGCAAGGTATGTGCAATCTCGTGAGCTAGAAGGTTCAGGCCAGGTTTTTGTCCGGGATGATATTGGCCCGCGCCAAATACGATGTCCTGACCGACTGTATATGCGCTGGCGTCGATAGCGTGGGCGGAAGTCGCGGCGAGCGCGCCGGTGTGGACACGCACGCGACCGAGGTCGCGACCGAAGTGATGTTCCATCGGCTGGCGTGCAGTCCGTTCCAGCGGTTTTCCGCCGGCTCGTAATACCTCGCCAATTCCGCCAAGCGTGCTGGTGCAGCGTGGACAGCCGCCGCCGCAGGCGCAGACCGCAATGGACGAGGCGAGTGTGCCTTGGGCGTGATCGTTCGGGGCTTTGGAATTTTGTGTGGGTAACCCCGGCCTAGGTGCCGCCCGCGCGCCCCTGTTTCGGGCGCTCTCGTTGGAATCCCACCTTGACGAGTGCGAGGGTTGGGCCCGAGCAGGGTCCGCCCTCTTGCGGTCGGGGGCGGCGATGGGTGTTGGCGCGTGAGTCTTCATCGGGGTCGAGCGAGGAGAGTGCGCGAGATGGACAGGAAATTCAAGCATCGTCCCGAACCGCCCCGGAACACTCGAACGGTGTTCCTCCTGAGCTGCGACCACGTCAAGCTGCAGTCTTGTCCAACGAGATTCCAGTGAGACCGAGCCCGATACCGAGCCCGCGGTGCTGTTCAATTGGCGCCTTTCCCCACTTCGCGGCCGGTTCGCCAAAAGGTCTCCACGGCCTTCATCCGCCGCCGCTTCTCGGTCGTGACGTAGACGGTGGCGGTGGCCAGCGAGGCATGCTCGAGGTTCTGCTGCGCGATCTCGATAGGCATGCCGCTGGCGATCGCGTGGCTTGCCTTAAC
>JBBQEG010000019.1:0-28718 GCA_038320495.1 Opitutales bacterium
CTCGCTTTGAATCAGGTGCAGATCAGCGAACTCCTCCGTTCTGAAACCAACGGCGCGTTCGAGTTCACCATCGACGACGAACTCGAGTGATCCCAGCGTTTCGTGCGCATGAGCGAACTCCCTGACTGCCTATATTGCCGCAAAGACCAGCGATTGAAAGATCTGATGATCGAAGTCGCACCGATGTCGGTCTCGACCCTTTATTTATTCAAGGAGCAGACCCACCGCGGTCGGTGCGTCGTGGCGTATCGCTCGCATGTAAACGAGCTCTACGAATTGCCAGACCACGAACTGACACTGTTCATGCGTGATGTCGCGCGGGCCGCGCAGGCGATCAAGAACGCCTTCGGTCCCACCAAGATTAATTACGGCGCCTATTCCGACAAGCTGCCACACCTGCACATGCATATCGTTCCGAAGTATGAAGGGGGCGCGGCGTGGGGCGCGCCCTTTGAAATGATGCCGGCAAATAAACAGCTCCTTTCGGAAGCAGACTACATCGCGATCAGCGCGAAGATCAAAGCGACGTTGTAAGCCCGAAATCGAACGATCCAATAATACGCTTGGAACGAGGGCGCACGATGAATCCCGGTTCGGCCTCCATCTCGGTGCGTGTGATGACGCCGGCAGATATACCGTTTGCGGACTCACTGCGATCCCTCGCGGGCTGGAACCAAACCGCACGCGACTGGGCCGGATACCTGAAATTTGCGCCTAACGGTTGCTTCATCGCGGACATCGATGGTGCACCCGCCGGCACCGCCACCACAATACTCTACGATGGAAAGATCGGCTGGATAGGCATGGTACTCGTGCATCCAGAAAAACGCCGACACGGAGTGGGCAACACCTTGCTGCGCCATGCGGTCGCCTGGCTGCGAAGCCAGGGAGCCATTTCGATCAAGCTCGACGCCACCCCCGCCGGCAAAAAAGTTTATTTGCCGTTAGGCTTCTGCGAAGAATATAACCTCACCCGCTTCGAAGGGAACACACCGACGGCAACGCCGCGGAGTTCGGGCGAACACGATGTCCAGGCGTTCACCGCAAATGACATCCCGGCGGTATCCGATTTTGATATACAGGCATTTGGGGTGGCGCGCCCAACGGTGTTTTCATCATTGATCACGCGATCTCCGAATCTTTGCTTCGTGACCTACGACGATTCGGACATCGGCGGCTATCTGATCGCACGGGAAGGGGCGACGGCACTTCAACTGGGTCCGTGGGCGGCACGATCCGCTGAAATCGCAATCTGCCTGTTCAGCGCGTTCACTGATCGGGTTCCCGGCAAGAGGGTATTCCTCGATATTCCGAGCCAAAATCATGCGGCGGCCCGATACCTTTATAGCCTCGGATTTGAAGCCCAGCGCGACTTCACCCGCATGTATCTAGGCGCAAATCCATTGCCTGGATCGCCCCCACTCGTTTATGGCACGAGCGGGGCGGAGAAGGGCTAGTGGACGCGGACTAATCGAAATAGAAAGGGAACGCCGAGAAACGTGCGGTGAGTCGGCCCGATCAAAAATGCAACCGGGCGTTCTCGTGTCCGCACTTCGGACATCGGCAAAGCTCCGTCCCGGTCGGTGCTGCGTAGAGGGCATTGCACCGAATACAGTGAAAGCTGGCTTTACGTCGTTCCAACTCAAACCGCCGATAGTCCCGGCGGTCATAGTAAAACCAAAAGCCGAGAAAGGCTGCGGCCACGCCGAAGCAGTAGATGACAATCGCGGTGGTGAACTCAAACATCCGCCCTCAACGTGAGGGATCAAAGCTCCGGCGCCAAGCGTGCTCCGCGAAGACGCGCCAAGCCGGGCGCTGATAGCCGCGTCGTTGCGGGACGATACCCGCCTTTGGCGGAATTGATTCCAACCTGAGCACGCGACCCGGCGGCCCGTGCTCCCGGGAGCCACCGCACGGCTGACGGACAAGTCAAAGGCGCGAGGGAACAGGAAAAAAAATGCGCCGACCAAAGGTCGGCGCATGCAGAAAAAACAAGCTCAGACCAAGGTCAGGCTTTGGCTTTGCCTTCAGTCGCAGGTGATTCAGCGGCGGCTGGAGCTTCGGCCTTGGGTGCCTCGACCGCGGCGGCTGGCTTCTTTGCCTTCGGCCCCTTGCGGCTCTTCTTCGAGCTGCTCTTCTGTTTCTTATAGCCGGGATCATCGGCCTTCACGAACTCGATCAACGCGATTTCAGCGGCGTCACTTTGACGAGCGCCGAGCTTGTAGATTCGGGTGTAACCACCGTTGCGGTTCGCGAATTCCTTGTAGGTTTCGTTGAACAGCTTGGTGATCATATCCTCATTGCGAACATCCGCCAGAGCAAGACGACGCAGATGGATCTGGTCCTTCTTCTCCGTCTTCGCCGCGGCCTGCTTCGCTTTGGTGATAATCTTCTCGATGAACGGACGCAGGACCTTGGCTTTCGTCAAAGTGGTCTGGATACGGCCATGCTCGATCAACGAGGCGGCCATATTGGATAACATCGCCGCGCGATGTTCGCGGGTAACGCCGAGTGAGGCGTGGTGCTTATTGTGACGCATGATTTATTTGCTTTTAGTGGCTCCCGATCGGCAATCCGGTCGCAGCGTTGGGCGGCAGCGGACGGCGCGAGGCCAAATTTATAATTGGTTTTGAACGTAGCAAATGGGTACGCGGAATCCGGGGTTCCGCGCGCCCATTATGGCCACGATTTTACTCAGGCTTCTTTCTTGGTATCAAGGAGCCGTTCGTCGAACTTCATCCCAAGAGAAAGGCCCAAGGCCTCGAGCTTCTCTTTGATTTCGTTCAAGGACTTTTTGCCGAAGTTACGATACTTCAGCATCTCCTGTTCGGTCTTCATCGCCAATTCGCCGACCGTCGTGATATTGGCGTTGTTCAAGCAGTTCGCGGCACGGACGGAAAGCTCGATCTCGTTCACCGACATGTTCAGGAGCTTGCGAAGCTTGTTCTGCTCTTCGCTTACTTCCGACTGTTGGTTCTCGAATTCGTAGGCTTCCTCGCTGACGCGATCGAAAACATCGAGGTGATGCTTCAGAATCGAAGCGGCCTGCTTGAGGGAATCATCGGGAGTGATGCGTCCATCGGTCCAGATTTCCAGAATCAGCTTATCGTAATCTGTGATCTGGCCGACGCGGGTCGCCTCGACCGAGTACTTGACCAATCGCACGGGAGAGAAAAGCGAATCAATTGGGATTACCCCAATCGCCTGCTCTTCCTTCTTGTTCGATTCGCCGGGATAATAGCCGCGACCGGTCTTGATCTCGATCTCGGCCTCGAAGTTGCGCTTCGAGTCGAGGGTGCAAATCACTTGGTCAGGGTTAACGATCGTGATATTGGAGTCGACTTGGATGTCAGCAGCGGTGACGGCACCCGCTTTGCTGGCTTTGATCTGAAGACTGATGGAGTCGCGCTTGTGCGAAACGATCAGAACCTTTTTCAGATTAAGAACAATATCGGTCACGTCTTCGACGACTCCATCGATAGACTGGAATTCGTGATTTACCCCATCGATTTTAATCGAAGAGATGGCCGCCCCCTCAATTGAACTGAGGAGAACGCGACGGAGCGAATTACCGACCGTGTGTCCGTAACCGGCTTCAAAAGGCTCCGCGATGAACTTCGCGTAGGTCGGCGTGGCGCCTTCCTCGACCTTGGTGAGCTTGCTGGGGAGTTCGAACTTTCCGAGACGTTTTGGCATGGCTGGGGAGTTCTGACGTGGAGCGTGTATAAAATTGGGATTGAGCGGAGATCGGGCTTAGAAGCGCGAATAGAACTCGACGATGAGCTGCTCGTTGACGTCCTGGGTCATCTCTTCGCGCGTCGGGAGACGCACGACAGTGGCCTTAAACGTTTCTGCGTTCATTGTAAGCCAGCCAGGAACATTGCGGATGCGACTCTCTTCCAGACAACGGGTGGCAAGCTGGCGGGATGCCGAGGTATTCTTCACCTCGATCTCGTCACCTGGCAGAACATTATAACTCGCAATATCAACCTTATGGCCGTTGACGCGAATATGTCCGTGATTGACGAACTGGCGCGCAGCCGCGCGGCTCTTGGCCAAGCCGAGAAGATAGACGGTGCTGTCGAGGCGGGTCTCGAGCAATTGCAGGAAACGTTCGCCAGTGACGCCGCGCTCCTTCTTCGCATTTTCGAAGACACGGCGGAATTGCCGCTCAAGAAGCCCGTAGATATAACGGAGCTTCTGTTTCTCATTCAGGCCCACGGCATATTCCGAGACCTTGCGACGGAGCTTGGGACCGTGCTGTCCCGGAGGATAGCCGCGGCGTTCAAAAGCCTTGCCAGAACCTAGCAGATGCTGACCAAAACGACGGCTGATGCGAGTAGTAGGGCCGGTATAACGAGCCATTTTAAAAGAGGGACGAAGTGTTTAGAAAAGTTACAGGTCGAGCGTCGGATTAAACGCGGCGCCGTTTGCGAGGCCGGCAACCGTTGTGCGGGATCGGCGTGACATCGATGATCGAGGTGATCTCGAGACCGATCGCTTGAAGCGCACGGATGGCGGAATCGCGACCCAGACCCGGGCCAGAAACCCGAATCGTAATGTCCTTCAAACCGTGGGCCATCGCATTACGCGCCGCATCCTGGGCAACGACTTGCGCGGCATAGGCGGTTGATTTCCGCGAGCCGCGGAAATTGCATTTACCAGCGGAAGACCACGAGATAACCGCGCCCTTCGGGTCGGTAATCGAGACAATCGTATTGTTAAACGAGGCCAATACGTTGGCGACACCAGAGCTGACGTTCTTCGAGCCCTTGGCCTTCCGAACTTTGATCGCGCCGAGCTCTTCCTTAAGAAGATCTTCGGCCGTGGGCTGCTTGGCAACCCCGTGAACCATTTCGACCTGCTTCGCTTCGTTGGCGGGAGCGCCACCAGCAGGCGCGCCGGGGACTGCACCCTCAGCGGATTTGCCGGCTTTATCACCAGCGGCCTTGGGGCCCTTGGTTTTCTTTTCGCCTGCAGGGGCAACAGCACTCTCAACGGGAGCGGTGGCAGCCTTAATCGGCTTTTCTTTCTTGGGAGCGGACTTTTCTTCGGCCATGTGAGTATAGGGGAGAGGGATGGCGGTGAGAGGGGGCGAAGGCGCACCGTCTTGCCGTCAGCACTGAGGTTCTTGTTATTCTTTTGATTTTGTAACGCCCACGGTCTTGCGAGGCCCCTTGCGCGTGCGGGCATTCGTGCTCGTGCGTTGACCGCGGACCGGGAGGCTGCGGCGGTGACGAACACCGCGATAGCAATTGATGGCCTGGAGTCGCTTGAGGTTGCTCGCAATCTCGCGGCGGAGGTCGCCTTCGAGAACCCACTTATGCTCGGTGATAAGATGGAGGATCTTGTTGAGTTGCTCTTCCGTAAGATCCTGCGCCCGCATGTCAGGGTTCAGGCCCGCTTCTTTAACAAGCAGGTCAGCACGGGTAGGACCGATGCCGTTGATATAACGCAGGGAATACGCGACTTTTTTCTTCGCGGGGATGTCGACGCCGAGGAGACGAGGCATGATGTTTAGTCTAGTTGAGGAGTTTGTTTAGAGTGATGTAGGGTTTTAAGCCCTGGCAGAAATGGGAAGAGACGGGAAAGAGTTATACCGGAAGAGAAGTCGAGGGAGACGAAGCGCGCGAGATAGTTAGGATCTCGGGCCCCTGCTCGGTCGTAAGGACGGTGTGTTCGAAATGAGCCGAGGAGGAACCGTCGGAGGTTACAATCGTCCACCCATCTGAGAGGGTTTTTGTTTTGTACCCGCCCATGTTGACCATTGGCTCGATCGCGAGCGTCATACCGGCCTTGATGCGGTCTCCACTTCCTCGTCGACCGAAATTCGGAATTTCCGGTGGTTCGTGCATCGAAACGCCGACTCCATGGCCGACCATATCGCGGACGACGCTGAAGCCGTTAGCCTCAACATATCGTTGTATGGCGTAGGAGATATCCCCGATGCGGTTACCGACCACGGCTTGTTTAATTCCGAGGTCAAGCGCTTCACGAGTAACGCTTAGGAGGGTTTGCTTGTCGGGGGAAATTTCCCCCACAGGAACCGAAAAGGCGTTATCTCCAACGTAACCATCATGCCAGACGACGACATCGAGTGATACGATATCGCCATCGCGAAGGATCCGTTTGAAGGAGGGGATCCCGTGAACGACTTCTTCGTTCACCGAGATGCAGGTATGGGCGGGGTAGCGACGCGAACCGTGGGTGTAGCCGTAACAGGCACTACGTGCGCCTAGTCTCGCGATCCAATCGCGGCCGGCTTCTTCCAAGTCTTGGGTTGAAACGCCTGGCTTTACGAGCGGCTTGAGTTGTTCAAGGACCGTCGCTGCAATGGCGCATGCCTCCCGCATTTTGCCGATACCAGTTTTATTTTTAATTGGTATCGTCATGTGACTGCGAGAGTGCTGGTTTCACAGAGAAACCAAGCGTGCTATAATGTTGGATGAGGGAGGGATCGGCGAAAGGAGCGATAATTACACCGCTGAGTCCCTCGTCGCGAGTATCGAGCCATTCATCCAACACTTTTGCTTGGAGCAGCGTAGCCGGGAAGTCCGTTAAGACAAAACCCGCATCAGGTTTGCGCGAGAAGAACCAGCGGCGCATTAACGCCAACAAGTTTGCTTCCTTTGCAGCGGCCGAAGCCGTGCGTCGCGAAATCTCCGGCCTTTTGAGGCGAAGCGGAGAGACGTGCTCAAGATTCAAAGAACGGGCTCGGGAGATAAGACCTTCAAGATGAAGGCCGAAGTTACCGAGGACTACCAACTTGGCTTTAAGAGCGGGGCCAATTCCCGCAAAAGGATCGTAGATGCCAGCCACAGACGCCGGAGTAAAGAACTTATTTTAAGAATGCTTTATATGCCCAGATTCCCGTTCCGAGAACCAGCAATCCTAACATCGGGAGCGCAATCTTCATTACCGCCTCTTGGCTCAAAGCTTCGCTGGCCGCACCTTGTTGTGGGTTCGCGCTGCGGGCGCGAATCCGGCCCTTTTTAAGAAAGCCGTCGTAATGCCGCTGGAGGAGGAAGGTTTCGATCTGACGCATGGTGTCGAGGATAACGCCAACCGTGATGAGCATGCCGGTACCACCGAAGAAGTAGGCGATGCGAGTTGGGACATTCAGCTCGAAAAGCAGAACGTCAGGCATAATGGCGATCACTGTCAGGAAGATCGCTCCGGCCAACGTCAGCCGCGTCATGATGAAATCAAGGAATTGAGCCGTGGGTGCTCCCGGACGAACTCCGGGGATGTAGCCACCATACTTTTTCAAATCATCCGCAATTTGAATCGGTTTAAACATGACCGATACCCAGAAATAGCTGAAAAACAGGATCAGCATCGTGTAGAGCACGTAATACGTCCAATGTCCCCGAAGGAGATTGTTGGAGAAGTCGCTCAGAAACTTCAGTTCGAAATGCGCGCCGACCCACGAGAAGATCTGCTGGGGAAACAGAAGGATCGCGCTCGCAAAGATCACCGGCATGACGCCGGAGTAATTTACCTTCAGCGGCAGGAAGGAGCTTTGCCCGCCCATGACCTTGTTGCCGACGACCCGCTTGGCATATTGGACCGGAATCTTCCGCTGCCCTTGCACCACCGCGATGATTCCCATGGTGACAATCAGGAACAAGGCAATCATGACCACGGCGTGCATCAATCCGAGGCTCTGCCCGGTGCCCACCGGACGGACAAACAAACTATAGGTTTGTTGGGCAGCTCCGGGAAGATCCGCCAAAATACCAACGGTAATGAGGAGAGAGACACCATTGCCGATACCACGCTGGGTGATCTGCTCACCGAGCCACATGAGGAGCATCGTTCCGGCCGTCATGAACACGACGGAGGTAAGGATGAAACTCCACTTCTCGGTTATAACGATGGAGCCATAGGTGGCGACGTCGTATCCGGGGAAAAGCTGACCAGGGTTCTGCAAGGCGAGCAAAAGGAGCGTACCTTGGATCACGCAGATCACCACCGTGGCGTAACGGGTGTATTGTGTGAGTTTCTGACGTCCGACGTCCCCTTCCTGCTGCAAACGACTGAGCGCGGGTACGACTGCGGTCATCAACTGAAATATGATCGAAGCACTAATATAGGGCATGATACCCAGTGCCGCAATGGCTCCCTTGGTCAGGGCTCCACCCGTGAACATATTATAGAGGCCGATCAGGTTTCCAGCTCCGCTTGCTGCCTGCTCGCCGAAAAACCTCTGCAAAGGATACGGATCGATTCCAGGGAGTGGAATGTGGGCGGCGACGCGCGCCACAAACAGCAGGGACAGGGTGTAGAAGATGCGAGAGCGGAGCTCCGGAATCTTCAGTGAATTCGTGAAAGCAGAAAACACAGGGAGAACGAAAGGTTGAACGCGAGGAGCGAAAGAGCGGAGAGGCGCGTCAGGTGATGACGCGCCTCAGCGATTCAAAGGACGATAGCCTGACCGCCGGCTTTCTCGATCTTGGCCTTGGCCGATTCGGAAAACTTGGCGGCGGTGATCTTCAGCGCGCGGGTGAGCTCGCCATCGCCCAGAATCTTGACGCAGGGCTCACCCGAGCGGACCAATCCGTTCTCGGCGAGGACTTGCAGATTCACTTCAGTGATCGCGGCATCAAGCGTGGCGAGGTCGCCCAGGTTCACGATCGCCATTTCCACCCTGTGGTTATAATTATTAAAACCGCGATGGGGGAGCTTACGATAAAGGGGCATCTGACCGCCTTCGAAACCAGGACGGATGCTGCTGCCGGAACGGGCACTCTGGCCTTTACCGCCGCGACCGCTAGTCTTCCCATGGCCGCCGCCTTCACCGCATCCGACGCGTTTCTTCCGGTGTATCGCACCGGGGACATTCTTGAGTTCGTGGAGTTTCATTTAGTTCCTTAATTGGGCGCCGCTCGCGATACTATGGTCGCGAGCGACTCGGATTGTACTGGGCAAGGGTGCCTCAGCTGCTTTGGCGAATGTTGTCGATCGTCTCCTTCAGGCGGAGCTGACGCAGCCCCTCGAGAGTAGCATGAACGACGGCGATGTGATTGGACGAGCCCATGGACTTCGTAAGGATGTTTTTCACTCCAGCCGCTTCGAGGACCGCACGCACACCACCACCGGCAATCAAACCCGTACCGGGGGACGCGGGCTTCAGCATGACGCGACCGCCATCGTATTCGCCCATCACGCTGTGAGGGATCGTGTCTCCCTTGAGCTTCACGGAAATCAGATGCTTGTGGGCATTTGCGGTGCCCTTCTTGATCGCATCAGGGACTTCATTGGCCTTTCCGTAGCCGATTCCTACCTTGCCCTTGCCATCGCCAACGACGGCGAGAGCAGCGAACGAGAACCGCCGGCCGCCCTTAACGACCTTGGCGCAACGATTGATGAAGACGACCTTCTCGATCATCTGGGGGCCGTCGCCTTCCTGCGGCTTGTCGCGATTGTCGCGACGAGGACCACGATTGCCGCCCGGACCGCGGTTTCCACCGTGTCCACGAAAGCCGCCGCCACCGCCGCCAAACCCACCGCGGTGATCGCGCTGAGGACGGTCAGAGGTCGGAGCTGGAGCTGCGGCGGGAGCTGCTGCGGGGGCTGCGGAAGTCGTCGCCGGGGTGACGGCTTCAGGCGCTGAATTTTCGGTGCTCATACTTACTTAGAATTGAAGGCCACCTTCGCGCGCGGCGTCGGCGAATTGTTTGACTTTGCCATGATAAGGCGCGCCTGAACGGTCGAAAACGACCGAAGCGATTCCCGCAGCCTTCGCCTTGGCGGCAAAGGCCTCGCCAAGGGTTTTGGCGCTCGCGACGTTGGCCTTGAGCTTCTGTTTCCTCAGCTCGGGATCCAAGCTCGAGAGAAACACCAGCGTCGTTCCTGTGTCGTCGTTGATCGCCTGGGCGTAGACGTGCTTGGTCGTGAAGCGTACGGCCAAGCGCGGACGCTCGGCTGTCCCGTTGACCTTTTTGCGGATGCGCCACCGACGGCTTTGTAGGAGGCGGGCTTTCGTAATGGAATTCATGGGTGGTGTCCTTAGGCGACGGTCTTGCCTTCCTTGCGGCGAACGCGTTCGCCAACGATTCGCACGCCCTTGCCCTTGTAGGGCTCCGGCGGATAGTAGCTGCGGATTTCGGCTGTGACAGCGCCGACCAACTGTTTGTCCGCACCCTCAACTTTGACCTTGGTCTGGTCTGTAACGGTGACCTTGATACCGTCAGGAATTTCCATCGCGATTGGATGGGAGTAACCCAATGCGAGGTCCAACTGTTTGCCCTTCAGATTGGCTTTGAAACCGACGCCTTGGATCTCAAGGTCCTTGGTGTAACCTTCGGTGACGCCCTTGACCATTCCGGCGACAATCGAACGGACTGTTCCGTACATCGCATTGGCGAAACGAGTGTCTTCCGTCGGAGCGAACGTGATTTCTTTGTTACTGATGGTCACTTTGACCACCGGAGCGAAAGTCTTTTGAACTTTGCCTTTGGGACCCTCGACCAGGATCGTCTCACCTTTGATGGAGACCGACACTTTGTCTGGGATGGAAACGGGTTGTTTGCCGATGCGACTCATGTTTTTAAAGTGCTATTGGAAGCGGGTGTATGCCACTTACCAAACGTTGCAGAGCAGTTCTCCACCGGCTTTGTTTCGACGGCAATCGGCGTCCTTCATCAAACCCCGCGAGGTCGAGATGATACCAATTCCAAGTCCGTTTAACACCCGAGGAATGTCAGTATAGCTGAAATACAGGCGGCGTCCCGGCGAGGATACGCGGGTCAAGCCGGTGATGGCGGGCGCGCCATCCACGTATTTCATTTTCACGACCAATGTCTTGTGCCCGAGAGCACTGGTTCCATTGGTGTGGTCGGAAACGTAACCTTCAGTTTTGAGGATCGCGGCGACGCTTTCCTTGAGGTTCGAATGCGGAATCACGCATTCGTCGAGCTTCGCCTTGGAGGCGTTGCGCAAGCGCGTGAGGAAATCACTAATCGGGTCGGTCATGATGGATGTTCTGAGTTACGGCGCGCGGGTCATATCCGATGCGCCAAGGACGCATACCCCCGCGAACCAAGGAAGTTTACCAGGAGGACTTGATAACGCCCGGAATTTTGCCGTTCAGGGCAAGTTCACGAAACGTGATACGAGATACTCCGAATTTGCGGATATAAGCGCGCGGGCGGCCGCTGAGGGAACAACGATTCCGAATGCGCGTGGGCGAGGAATTCCGCGGCAGCTTTTGTAACTGCTTTTGAGCGGAGAAAAATTCCTCGTCGGTCGTAGCGGGATTCACTAGGGCGGCCTTCAACTCAATACGCTTGGAAGCGAACTTGGCGGAAAGCTTGATGCGCTTTTTATTGCGCTCGATAGCGGAGGTCTTCGGCATGACTTAAAAAGTTAGAACTAATGAAGGGTTGAGTGGGTCGCAGGCGTTTTTTCCGGGCACGACACTCTCGGTGAACTAGAGATTTAGGCCGCTTTCGGGGCGGTGGTTGTCTCTGTGCGACGAAACGGCATCCCGAGAAGGCGAAGGAGTTCACGACCTTCCTCGTCGTTCCCAGCACTCGTAACAATGGTGATATCAAGACCCATCGTTTTCTTCACATTCTCCACGGTGATCTCCGGGAAAATCGTAAAATCGCTGATTCCGAGACTATAGTTTCCTTGTCCGTCGAGCTTGGTCGGGACGCCTCGGAAGTCGCGGATCGTCGGGAGGGCGACCGAGAGGAGCCGGTAAAAGAATTCCCACATCGAAGCGCCGCGGAGGGTGACACTGCACCCTGTGATCTGATTTGGCTTCAGCTTGAAGTTGGCGATGGCCTTCTTTGAGCGGTTGAGAATGGGCTTCTGGCCAGCGATGGTCGCCAAGTCACGGGCGACGTCAGCAATCTGATTCTTATCCGCTTCGGCATCAATACCACTGTTCAGATTGATTTTAACAATCTTGGGCACCTGGTGCTTGTTCTTGTAGCCGCGGGTCTTGACGAGTTCAGGGGCGACCTGCTCGACGTAGAGTTTCTTTAAAGTGGGAATGTAGCTCATATAACGATGCCCGCGATTACCGACCGCGAAGCGATTGAGAGTAGGTGGTTGTCTTGAAAAGATTCAGTAACGCAGGCGCGCCGGCCAATAGGCAAGCGCGCTTTCATGCTTAATTAAGCGACGGGCGCGGCCTTTTTGCGTTTACTGGAGTCGAAGCTAGCCTGGAGCATCAGGTTACTGATAGCGACCGAGCCTTCGCGCTCAGCGATTGTGCCTTGAGGATGCTCTTGCGACTTCTTGAGATGACGCTTGATCATTGCCACACCTTCAACGCGTGCGCGTTGCTTGGTAGCGAGGATCTCAAGCACTTTGCCGGATTTGCCCTTTTGGGAGCCAGCGATGACGACGACGGAGTCGCCGCGTTTGACGTGAAATTTCTGGGACATTTTAGAGTACCTCCGGAGCAAGCGAGATGATCTTCATGAAGTTCTTCGCGCGCAACTCACGTGCAACCGGCCCGAAGATACGGGTGCCGCGCGGGTTGTTGGCCGCGTCGATGATGACGATGGCGTTGGAATCAAACCGGAGATAGCTTCCGTCAGCCCGGCGAACCGCGGCTTTGGTGCGAACGACAACCGCTTTCGCGACCTCGCCCTTTTTAACGGTAGCATCGGTCGTGCTCTCCTTGATGTGCACAGTGACGATATCGCCAATGTGGGCATAGGGCGTTTGCTGGCCCATGCGTTGAATGAGAGCGGCTTTGCGCGCGCCGGTGTTATCGGCAACGTCTAGAATGGAGCGCAGTTGGATCATGGCAGGGCCTCAGTTTTTAATATTAAAGGCTCAGGCCTTCGATGCGGAATCAGACTGGCCGGAGGCTTCATTCGCCTTCGTGGTCTTCGTTGGAACGGTCGCTGCGACATCAGACTCGCTGACTGCAGAACCCTCGGCTGTCACAGCCTTGTGGACGATCGATACGACCCGCCAGCGCTTCATCCGGCTGATGGGACGGGTTTCCATCACTTCAACCTTATCGCCAACCTTGGTTTCATTCTTCTCGTCATGGACGTGAAGCACCGTCTGGCGGTTGACCACCTTATGGTAAAGGGGATGCGGCGTCTTGTAGGCGATTGTGACTTTGATCGACTTGTCGCCGGAGCGACTCGTGACGAAGCCGATTTGGGTTTTGCGCTTGGTGCGCTGACCTTCGGTGGCGGTGGACATGGCTTTATTTCCTTTTCGGCTCAGACGCTCAGGCGGCCTTCTGCGGAGCTGCTTGTTTCTTTTGATTTTGAATGGTCTCTAAACGAGCGATGTCCTTACGTAAGGTACGCAGCTCATGGGTCTTCTCGACCTGGCCGGTCTGCTTGCGCAGCTTAAGCTGGAGAAGTTGGTCGCGGATTTCGCGCAGCTTGGTGGCGATTTCGGCAGGCGACAGTTCGCGGATTTCTTTTGAAGTCATGACGGTATCGTTATCGAGGTTTAGGACGCGGAGCCGTCACGAAGGATAAAACGACAGTGGAAGGGAAGCTTGGCGTCGGCGAGACGGAAGGCCTCTCTGGCAATTGTCATGGGGACACCCGCGAGTTCGAAGAGAACGGCGCCGGGTTTGATGACCGCGACGTAGAATTCGACGGGGCCTTTACCTTGGCCCATTCGGACTTCAGCGGGTTTCTTGGTTACCGGCTTATGCGGGAACACGCGAATCCAAAGCTTACCTTTACGCTTTAGATGGCGCGAGATCGTGACGCGGGCAGCTTCGATCTGCTGACCAGTCATTGGGCCACGGGTGAGCGACTGGAGGCCGAATTCGCCGAAGGCGAGCGTGTTGCCACGCTTGGCGTTCCCGGAACGGGAACCCTTCATTGTCTTGCGGTATTTAGTGCGGGCGGGAGCGAGAGCCATGGGAGGTATCTCCTAAAGTGATGGTGTATCCAGAAACTGGATCAGTTGTTGTCGGCTTCTTTTTTGCAGATCCAGCATTTCACGCCGATCTTGCCGTAAACGGTCATCGCTTCCGCGAAGCCGTAATCGATATTTTCACGAAGGGTGTGAAGCGGTACGCGGCCCTTGCGCTGCCACTCCCGACGAGCGATGTCGGCTCCGCCAAGG
This sequence comes from Opitutales bacterium, assembly GCA_038320495.1. Classification (GTDB taxonomy): domain Bacteria; phylum Verrucomicrobiota; class Verrucomicrobiia; order Opitutales; family Opitutaceae; genus ER46. Next base: position 14,068 of record JBBQEG010000019.1, read on the forward strand.
CGGCCCGAGCACTGAATACGAATGCCCTCGGCGCCGAGCGCCATCGCCATTTCAACCGCCTTCTTCATGGCCCGGCGAAATGCAATGCGACGCTCCAGCTGCAATGCGACATTTTCGGCCACCAGGGCAGCTTCGATCTCAGGCTTCTTGACCTCTTGAATATCAAGAAGGATTTCCTTGCCGGTAAGCTTGGCGAGCTCCTCCTTGATCTTCTCGATCTCCTGGCCTTTACGTCCGATAACAATACCGGGACGGGCAGTGTAAATCTTAACGCGAACGCGATTGGACGCACGCTCAATGAAGATGCGGGGAACAGACGCCTGCTTGAGTTTCTCCATCAGCTTGGAGCGGATGATTTGATCCTCGTACAGAAGCTTGCCGAAATCTTTCTTGCTGGCGTACCAGCGAGACTGCCAATTGCGGCGTACGGCGAGACGAAAGCCGATAGGGTTGGTTTTTTGGCCCATGGAAGTAAATTACGAGTTGGTGTTTCCGTCCGAGAGGATGATGCGAATGTGCGACATCTTCTTCCGGCGTGGCATGGCTGAGCCGCGCGCACCCGCTTTGAATCGCTTGAGAACAGGACCGTTCTCAATGATGGCGCTTTTGACGCGAAGCGTGTCGGCCGACAGATTATTGTTGTTCTCGGCATTCGCGATCGCGCTCTTCAGCGTCTTCACGATCAGGCGCGCCGACTTGCGAGGAACGAGTTCCAAATAGTCGACGGCTTCGGCGGCTTTGCGGCCTTGAATGGTCCGGGCAACTTCGCGTACCTTCTTAGGTGACATCCGCGCGTACCGGGTGAGGGCTTGAACTTCCATGGTAGTAGAGGGATTCCTGCGGATTGGCAGGCGATAGTGGCGAACGTAGAGGACGCCCTACCCTTTTGGTTTTCTGAATTTAGGATTTAAAAACTTTGATGGCTGCAACGTCCTGAGCGCGGATGGACTGGTTGGCGGCCATACTCAATATAAGAGCGGCACTGCAGTCAGGGCGAAGATCGACGAGGATGACCTCAGCGACTTCAGATTGTCCACGAGTGACGCGACAAACCATTCCTTGACGCAGTCCGGCATTATATCCGCGACTTAATATTACGAGATCCGCAACTGGCGTCTGCTCAATCGCGGTAACCTCAATTGCTGTCTCCACAGCTGCTGCCCGGACCACAAGGGATCCGGGGGCGAGCAGCGTGAGCGCCAGTAAATGAAAGATGCCGCGATACATTGGCAGAAGACGCGAAGCCTTAGATCTCCTTGCGGGTCATACCACCGTGGCCCTTAAAGACACGGGTCGGCGAGAATTCACCGAGTTTATGGCCGACCATATTCTCCGTGACGTAGACGGCGATAAAGGCTTTGCCATTGTGCACACTAAAGGTGTGCCCGATGAAGTCTGGCGTAATCGTCGAGCGACGGGACCAGGTCTGGATGGGTTTCTTGGTGCCGGTCTTCACCGCCTTCTCGATTTTCTCGAGAAGGTGATAGTCGACAAAGAAACCTTTTTTGATGGAGCGTGCCATGATGCGAAAGGTTGGGGATTACTTCTTACCACGCGGCTTGCGGCCGTTATGGTGAACGATGATCATGCTGGTCGAAAGCTTGCTCCGACGACGCGTCACGAGGCCCTTGGCCACTTGACCCCACGGCGACACCAGATGCTGACGTCCGCCGCCGCCCTTGGATTTGCCTTGTCCACCACCGTTCGGATGATCAACAGGGTTCATCGCCACACCGCGGACGGTGGGCCGGATTCCGAGCCAGCGACTGCGACCGGCTTTGCCCAACGACTGCTGGTTGTGGTCACTATTGCCGACCTCACCAATGGTGGCGCGACAATCAGGATGCAGGAACCGAAGCTCGCCTGAAGGCATCTTCAGGGTGACACGATCCTTCTCGACGGCGACAAGCTCAAGACTGGTCCCGGCGGAGCGGGCAATCTTGCCCCCGCGGCCTGGCACCAACTCCACGCAATGGACGAGCGTGGACGGAGGGATGATCGACAGCGGAAAGCGGTTGCCGACGTTGAAGTCGTTGGTCGTCGCCTTTACCGCCGCGAAGATCGTGCTACCAACCGTCAGACCTTTGGGAGCGAGAATATAGCTCTTCTCCCCATTGGAATAGGCGATCAGTGCGAGATTCGCGGAACGGTTCGGATCGTACTCAATGGCCTGCACACGTGCCGGCATATCGAGAACGTCGCGACGGAAGTCGACGATGCGATAGAGTTGCTTGTGACCACCCCCACGATGGCGGGAAGTAATGCGTCCGTAGACGTTACGACCACCCGTCTTGTGCTTGGGCTCGGTGAGAGCGCGCTCGGGACGCTTTTTCGACAGGTCCTTCTGCTTGTTGAGCGAGGTGAATCTGCCTGCAGCGGTCAGCGGACGAAATGAATGAATGGGCATTTGGATTATCTCCGGGTTGCGCGAACTCGCTTAGACGAGCTCGATCTTATCGCCCGCCTTGAGCGTGACGATAGCCTTCTTGTAGTCAGAGCCAACACTCGGGCGACCCTGGCGGCTCTTCTTGTTCTTGCCGCGGTAAGTCTGGGTATTCACCCGACGGACCGTCACTTTGAAGGTCTGCTCAACGGCTTCAGCGATCTGGTGCTTGTTGGCATGACCAAAAACTTCAAAAGTATATTGGCCGAGAACGGACGAAAGCTTGTTGGACTTTTCCGTGAGGCGGACGAGTTTTAGAATCTGGTCGGCTTGCATTAGTTTTTCCCTCCGTTGATACGGGCGAGGATGGTCTCAAGCGCCTTGCTGCTGACGATGATTTTAACGTACTGAGCGAGGTCGAGAGTGTTAAGCTTCGACGCATCTTGAAGCGTAAGACGCTCAATATTGCGGGACGCACGGGTGGTCACGGCGGCGAACGGCGCGTCAACGAGAAGGACGCGCCCCTTTGGAGCGATGCGGGCGACAACCTCGTTCACCACTTTTGTCTTGGTGACCTTGGTGTCAAAAGCCTCGATGACGGCAAGTTCACCTGCTGTCGCGCGATCAAAGAGGGCGCGGCTGAAGGCGAGTTGCTTTACCTTGGCATTAATTTTCTTGGAGTAATCGCGTGGCTTGGGGCCGAAGACCACGCCGCCACCCACCCATAAAGGTGAGCGGATCGAGCCGGCGCGGGCGCGGCCGGTGCCCTTCTGGCGCCATGGCTTTTTGCCGCCGCCGCGAACCTCGCCACGAGTCTTGGTCGAGTGGGTACCTTGGCGATTGTTAGCGTTGATCGCGACGATGACTTCCTTAACCGCTTGAAGGCCTTTATCGCCTTCGAAGGTTGGGATGTTGGCGAAATCTTGTTCGCTGCTCGTCTTGCCGTCGGAACTAAAAACGGTGAGTTTCATATCTGGGCGTCTCCTTATTTCTTTGCTGCGGGTTTCGCAGCAGGCTTAGCGCCAGCCTTCTTTGCGTCAGGGGCGGGAGCGGGAGGCGTTGGAAGCGCCCATTGTCCCTTGATGGCCGATCGGACCAGAACATCGTCACCGTTGGCACCGGGAATTGCGCCCTTGACCAAGATGAGATTCCGTTCCGCGATGATCTTCACAACGCGAAGGTTTTGAACCGTGCGTTTTTCGCTGCCCATGTGCCCTGGCATCGCCTGGTTCTTCCAGACACGACCCGGAGTTTGGCGCATACCGACCGAGCCAATGCGGCGATGGAACATCGAACCGTGAGTGGCAGGACCACCGGCGACACGGAATCGTTTCATGACGCCCTGGAAGCCCTTGCCCTTCGAAACGCCGATAACGTCAACCAACTGTCCTTCGGTGAAGGAGGTGGCATTGACGACATCGCCGACTTTGAGGGTCGAGGGATCGGTGAGGCGGACCTCGGCAAGGACCCGCGGGGCGAGCTCGAGATTAGCCTTCTTGGCATGTCCGAGTTCACCGCCAGGGGTGTTCTTGGGCTTCTTCTGCGAGAAGCCAATTTGGACGGCATTGTAGCCATCATTTTCAACAGTCTTAACCTGGACCACTGCGCAGGGTCCGGCTTCGACGACGGTGACGGGCACGAGCACATTCTGTGCATCGTATACCTGCGTCATGCCGAGTTTCTTACCTAAAATTTCGGAGATCATAGGCTAAGCGGTAGGTGGATAGTTTTCCGTTTAACGGACCTACTTTAGCGGGGGCTTGGCGGTGCCCGCAGGCACACAAGCAACTGCTAACTGTAGAGTGAAGGAATCCGGGTTTGGATTAAACTTCGAGTTACGGGTTAGTGGTTAACTCAAACGTTGATAGTTATATCAACGCCCGATGGGAGATTCAGTTTCTTCAACTCGTCGACGGTCTGAGCCGTGGGCTCAATGATGTCGATGAGGCGCTTGTGCGTACGGGTCTCGAACTGCTCCATCGATTTTTTGTCGACATGAGGAGAGCGATTAACCGAGAGCTTCTCGATTCGAGTCGGGAGCGGAATGGGGCCGGAGACACGAGCGCCTGAGCGTTTCGCGGTTTCGACGATATCCTGCGCCGACTGATCGATAACGCGATAGTCGAAGCCCTGGAGTTTGATGCGAATTCGTTGGCCTTTCATGGCGAAAAAAGAACGGAAGATTAAGTACGAGCTGGTGCTTTCGAGGAGGTCTCGACGATCTTCGCGAGAAGAGAATTCGGAACTTGTTCGAAGTGCGATGGAGTGATGCCGGCGCTAGCGCGGCCCTTGGAAAGCGAGCGGATATCGGTAACATAACCGAAAAGCATTTCTAGCGGGACGAAGGCGTTGATGATACAGGCACCGGATTTATTCTCCACGCCTTGGATTTGACCGCGCCGACGATTGATGTCGCCCATCAAGTCACCTTGGTAGTCTTCAGGAGTGGTGACTTCCACACCCATGATCGGCTCGAGCAAGATTGGAGTAGCTTTCTTCATGGCTTCCTTGAAGCCGAAGATACCAGCCATCTTGAAGGCGAGTTCGGAAGAATCGACCTCGTGGAATGAACCATCAACAATGCGGACGATGACGTCGACGACGGGATAGCCGGCAACAACACCGTTGTTACAGCCTTCCATGATTCCCTCCGTTGCAGGCTTGATGAACTCTTTGGGAATCGCACCGCCAACGATTTCGTTAACGACCTCGATGCCCTTGCCCTTGACGTTCGGCTCAAGCTTGACGACGACATGCCCGTACTGGCCCTTACCGCCGGATTGCCGGATAAACTTTCCTTCGGCCTCAGCGGCACTAACCACGGTTTCGCGGTAGGCAATCTGCGGTTTGCCAGAGGTAGCCTCAACCTTGAACTCGCGCTTCATGCGATCGCGAATGATATCAAGATGGAGCTCGCCCATGCCGGCGATGATGGTCTGGCCGGTGTCGACATCGGTCTTGACCCGAAGCGTCGGATCTTCAGCGACCAAGCGCTGGAGAGCGGTGCCCATTTTTTCCTGATCGCCCTTGGTGTTAGGCTCGATGGACATCGAGATAACAGGCTCTGGGAATGACGGTGGCTCGAGGCGAATGTCGAAATCTTCGTCACACAACGTGTCGCCGGTGATGACATCCTTCACGCCGACTACCGCGCATATATCTCCCGAATATGCCTTATCGATTTCTTCACGCTCGATGGCCCGCATCAGCACCAGGCGTGACACGCGCTCATTCCGGCGGGTACGGGGATTATAGACTGCGGTTCCCTTGTTGAGAATACCGGTATAAACGCGGAAGAAGACCAAACGACCAACGAACGGATCGTTCCAAAGTTTGAAAGCAAGGCCAGCCATCTTCGCCTTGTCATCGACCACAGCCTCAACCGATTTACCGTCACTGTCCTGCCCGATCATCGGAGGTACGTCGATCGGACTTGGAAGGTAATTAACGACGCAATCAAGCAGGCGCTGGACACCCTTCTTCTTAAATGCGGAGCCGGGGACGACGCCGGTGAATTGAAGGGAGATCGTGGCCTTGCGGACCCCAAGCATCAGCTCCTCAACGGTAAGTTCCTCTCCTCCGAGATATTTCTCAGCGATAACGTCATCGAAATCGGAGACGGCTTCGATGAGCTTATCACGCCATTCCTTCGTCTGCGCCTTCATCGACTCGGGCACTTCCGAGGTGACGGGCTCCATTCCGAGCGGGTCGGTGGTGTCGTCGAAAATATAGGCTATATTCTGAACGAGATCGATCAAACCGCTAAAGTTTTCCTCTTTGCCGATCGGAATAAAAATCGGATGGGCGTTAGCCTTCAGCTTATCGCGCATTTCAGAAACGGCGCGGAAGAAGTCAGCACCCGTGCGGTCCATCTTATTGATGAAAGCAATCCGGGGAACCTTGTATTTATTCGCCTGGCGCCAGACGGTTTCCGACTGGGGTTGTACACCGGCAACTGCGCAGAAAACTGCGACCGCACCATCGAGGACGCGAAGCGAGCGCTCCACTTCAGCAGTAAAGTCGACGTGCCCGGGAGTATCGATAATGTTAATCCGTTGCTTGATCCCCTTCCACGGTCCGCAGGAGGCGTTCCATGCGCAGGAGATGGCGGCAGCGGTGATGGTGATACCACGTTCGCGCTCTTGCTCCATCCAGTCGGTCACGGTCGTGCCTTCGTGGACTTCGCCCATCTTGTGGACGGCGCCAGAATAAAAAAGGATTCTCTCCGTCGTGGTGGTTTTGCCGGCATCGATGTGCGCAGCGATCCCAATGTTACGTGTCCATTCGAGTGGAAACGGACGTTCCTTGGAGTTAACCGGAGAAATTTTGGCCTTGTCGGTGACGACAACGATGGCCGGTGCAGCGGATACAGACATGAGCAGAGAGGCCGGACTGGTTACCAGCGGAGATGGGCAAAGGCGCGATTAGCCTGCGCCATTTTGTGGGTGTCTTCCTTCTTCTTAACAACGCTTCCGGTATTGTTGTAAGCGTCGATAATCTCAGCCGCGAGGGCATCCTTCATTGGGATTCCTTTGCGGCCGGATGCGGCCGTAACGATCCAACGCAAGGCCAGGGATTCCTGACGTTCAAACGAGATCTCGACGGGCACTTGATAGGTAGCGCCACCAACGCGGCGGCTCTTAACCTCAAGGCGGGGACGAGCGTTTTCGAGCGCACCCAGCATCAGGTCAACCGGATCACCCTTCTCGAGTTTCTCAGAGACTTTCTCGAAGGCGCCATAAACGATGCGCTGAGCAAGGTTCTTCTTGCCGCTCTTCATGATTACATTGACGAGGTGCGCAACCAACGGGCTGCTATACCGGGCATCGGGTACGGTCTGGCGCTTTTCAGCTCTGTGACGACGTGACATGGCGAAATCGGTTTGAGAATACGGTTACTTACTTGGCAGCCTTCGGGCGCTTGACGCCGTATTTGGACCGCGAACGACGACGCTTCTCCACGCCAGTGGCGTCGAGAGTGCCTCGGACAATGTGGTAGCGCACACCAGGCAGATCTTTCACGCGGCCACCACGAACGAGAACGATGGAATGTTCCTGGAGATTATGACCTTCGTCAGGAATATAGGAGATGACCTCGCTGCCGTTCGTGAGACGGACCTTCGCCACCTTACGGATTGCGGAGTTCGGCTTCTTCGGGGTGCGCGTCATGACTTGCACGCACACGCCGCGGCGAAATGGGTTTCCATCCAAAGCCGGAGATTTAGACTTTGTGACTACCTTGCGCCGGCCTTTGCGCACGAGTTGGTTGATTGTCGGCATACGAAATAGGGAAACTGACGAGTGAAAAGTGGAGAAAAGGGGACGACGCTACTTTGCGCACAAAGCTCGGCAAGAACTTTCTGGCGAAAAGTACAAACTCTCAAGTGACCGCATTCGCTCGTCGGTTACCCAAGGGAGAAATCGTTCATTGGCGCAGGCCAATAACGCGCAGCACGGATCAACCGTGAGGGTCCACAATCAGGATCGAAGCCCCGACCTCAAGCACGAAGTCGCTAACTGCAAAAAATAAGTCCGAAGATTTCCGACCCAGATCGATGGAAGCGCGCGTGGACGCTTGGAGCGCCACGAGCATAGTCGCAGAACTGCCCCTTCTTCATGGGTTACCCCGCACACGAGCGAACGAGAGTAAAAAAAACGCCCGCTCCGAAGAGCGGGCGTAAAATCGCACGGAGCCTAAGCTCTACGTGCGATTTTTGGCGGGAGGGATCGCAAAGGTGGTTAAAAGCGTCCTCAAAGGCAAGGTCAAATTGAGGGTCCTTCGTCTGGTTGTTGATTCAGCTGCAGCTTGATAGAGCATGTCATTGAGACGCGGGCTTCATGCCGACCCCGATTTCCAACTCAATGGCGATCCGGCGCGAAAGCTCGCCAGACGCGGAAATCGGCAAAAAGTCCGCGGCTTCAGCGCGTCGCCCCCCTACCCCTTGAGGGGCCAATTTCGGATGGCTAATAGGGCGGCACCGACAAAAAAGCCGCAAGACGGTGGTCTGCGGCTTTGAAATGCATGAGAAGGCCCGCGCTTAACTCGCAGTGGCTTGCTCGGCCTCGGGTTTTGGTTCGTCGATCGGAAGTTCCGCCCCAAAAGGCAGCGTAATCCGAAGCTGCTTGTAGGTCGGCAGACCTGTGCCCGCGGGAATCAGATGTCCCATGATGACGTTTTCCTTGAAGCCGCGCAGTAGATCCACCTTGCCCAGCGTCGATGCGTCCGTGAGCACGCGGGTGGTTTCCTGGAAGGACGCCGCAGAGATGAAGCTTTCCGTCTCGAGCGATGCCTTGGTGATACCCAGGAGAATGGGCTCCGCTTCCGCCGGCTTGCCGCCGGCTTCTTCGATGCGCTTGTTCTCGGCGAGGAAGGTTGCCCGATCGACTTGTTCACCCCAGAAGTTCTCCGTGTCACCCGGATCAGTGATCCGGACTTTGCGAAGCATCTGGCGGATGATGATCTCGATGTGCTTGTCGTTGATCGTCACACCTTGGAGGCGATAAACCTCCTGCACTTGCGAGATCAAGAAATCGTAGAGCGCGGATGGCCCCAGAATTTCCAGGATCTCATGCGGGTCGGCCGCACCTTCAGTGAGATGCTGACCTTTGTGCACGACGTCACCTGGCTGCACAATGATGTGCTTCCCGGTGGCAATCAGATGTTCCTCTTCCTGGCCCGTCTCGTCATTTTTCACGACCAGCTTGCGCTTTCCGCGGACGGTTCCTTCGAACGACACAATGCCGTCAATGCGAGACATCTCAGCGGCATCCTTCGGCCGGCGAGCCTCGAAAAGCTCGGCGACGCGGGGAAGACCACCCGTGATGTCCTTCGTCTTGGACGCCTGACGCGGAGTCTTGGCGAGCAAGGCACCGGGGGCAATTGTGTCCCCCTCGTTGACCGCGATCTGGGCGCCAACGGGAATCGAATACGCAGCCAGCGCTTTATTTTTGGCGTCACGGATTTCGATTTGAGGATTGAGGTCCTCTTTATGCTCGATGACCACGGTGGCGATACGACCGGACGACTCGTCAAGTTCACGCTTCACGGTTACCCCGGGAATCATGTCCTTGAAGTGCAACGAACCGCCCTTTTCTGAAAGAACGGGAACGTTGTACGGATCCCACTGGGCGAGAACCGCACCCTTTTCGATTTTTTCGCCATCACCCACGTGAAGGAAGGAGCCCACAACGATGTTGTAGACTTCAAGTTCCTTGTCGTCGGAGTCCAAGACTTGGATCGTACCGGTCTTGTTTAGCACGATCGAGCCGCCGTCAGCCGTTTCGACCAGGCGGAGCGCGCGGTACTTGACGATACCGCTGGCCTTCACGCGAATTTCAGGAGTTTTAAAGCCGCCGGACGCAACGCCACCGATGTGGAACGTACGCATCGTCAGCTGGGTGCCAGGCTCACCGATCGACTGAGCCGCGATGATACCCACGGAGTCGCCAATTTTCGCGACCTTGTTGGTCGCGGGGTTGATTCCATAGGACTTGGCATCAATTCCTCCCTTGGTGACAGAGGTGAGCGGCGACATGACTTTCACGCGCTCAATTCCCACCTCGTCCACCTTGGTGGCTGTTTCCTCACTAATGAGCTCCCCGGAGGCCACGAGAATTTCCGAGGGATTGAGTGGATTGATGACATCGTCGCTGGAGAAGCGCCCAATGATTCGCTCTCTGAGGCTGACGATTTCGTCATCACCTTCAAAGATGGCCTTCTTCCACACGCCATCGCGGGACCCGCAATCGTCCTCGGCGATGATTACGTCCATCGCCACGTCGCAAAGCTTGCGGGTGAGATAGCCGGCATCAGCGGTCTTCAGAGCTGTATCCGCGAGACCCTTACGGGCACCATGGGTGGAGATGAAGTATTCGAGAACGGTCAGACCTTCGCGGAACGACGACAGAATGGGCCGTTCGATGATTTCGCCGGATGGCTTGGCCATCAATCCGCGTGTACCGCACAACTGGCGAACCTGTTGTTTGTTACCGCGCGCACCGGAATCCATCATGATATAGACGGGATTGATTTCGGGGCGGCCATCGTTGTTCTCCAGCTTCGCGAACACCTGCTTCGCGATCTGGTCCGTGGCACTGGTCCAGATGTCGACCACCTTATTATAGCGCTCGCCATCAGTGATAATGCCCTTGTTGAACTGGGCTTCGACTTCCGTGATCTTCTTCCGGGATTCGGCCACAATTTCCTTCTTTGTATCCGGAATGATCATGTCATCGATACCGATCGAGATGCCCGCATACATGGCGGTCTGGAAGCCCAGGTCCTTCAACTTATCAAGCGTCTCGACGGTGACTTGGTTTCCCGACGTCTTATAGGTATTGAGAATGAGGTCTCCCAATTTTCCCTTCGGAACCGGAAAGTTCACGAAGCCCAATCCCTCCGGCCAGATCTGGTTGAAGATAACCCGACCGACCGTGGTACGCAAAACCTTCTTCTCCTTGTTTCCGTAAACCGTGTCGCGTCCAAAGTCCGGATTGGGAACGTCAACCCAATCGTGAACCTTCAGCGCGCCGTCGGCCTTCACATAGAGCACTTCCTGCAGACCGCTGAGCAATGGCACGCGAATACCCTTCGCAGGTTTCGTCCGGGGCTCGATCGTAAGGTAATACGCACCGAGAACAATGTCTTGGGAGGGCGTAAGGATGGGCTTACCGGAGGACGGCGAGAAGATATTCGAGGTCGCCATCATGAGGAGTTTGCACTCCATGATGGCTTCGAGCGAAAGCGGCACGTGAACCGCCATTTGGTCACCGTCGAAATCGGCGTTGTACGCAGTACAGACGAGCGGGTGAATACGAATGGCTTCGCCTTCGATCAAGATCGGCTCGAAAGCCTGAATCGAAAGTCGATGGAGCGTCGGGGCGCGATTGAGCAGCACCGGATGGCCCTTGGTTACTTCTTCGAGAATGTCCCAGACTTCCGGCGACTTCTTCTCGATCATCTTCCGCGCACCGCGGACGGTGTGCACAAAACCCAGTTCCTTTAGGCGACGGATGATGAAGGGCTCGAAGAGAACCAGCGCCATCTTCTTCGGCAGACCGCATTGATTGAGCTTGAGCTCAGGACCGATGACGATGACGGAACGACCGGAGTAGTCGACGCGCTTGCCGAGCAAGTTCTGCCGGAATCGCCCCTGCTTGCCCTTGAGCATATCCGAGAGGGACTTCAAAGGCCGGTTACCCGCACCCGTTACCGGGCGGCCATGACGACCGTTATCGAAGAGCGCATCAACTGCTTCCTGCAGCATCCGCTTTTCGTTGTGAATAATCACATCCGGCGTCTTGAGCTGCATCAGGTTCCGCAAACGATTGTTGCGGTTGATCACCCGGCGGTAGAGATCGTTCAGATCGGAGGTTGCGAAGCGCCCGCCTTCGAGAGGAACGAGCGGACGCAAGTCCGGCGGGATCACGGGGAGCACCTCGAGAACCATCCACTCAGGGCGGCTCTTCGAATGGATGAATCCTTGAATGACCTTCAGCCGTTTCGAGAGCTTCTTCTTGATCTGCTTCGACTTCGTCGCGCGCATCTGCTCCTGCAGTTCACCCACGGTCGCCTCCATGTCAGTCTTGACGAGCGCGTCGCGGACGGCCTCCGCGCCCATCTTGGCTACAAAGGAATCGTCGCCGTATTCATCGAGTGCCTGGCGGTACTCGGTGTCGGTCAGGAGCTGCTTCATTTCGAGCGGCGTCTTGCCTGGATCGATCACCATGTAGTTCTCATAGTAGATCACGCGCTCGAGCGAGCGGGCGGTCATGTCGAGAAGCAGACCGAGACGACTCGGCATGGAGTTCAAGAACCAGATGTGGGCGACGGGAACCGCGAGCTCGATGTGGCCCATCCGCTCGCGGCGAACGCGAGCAATGGTCACTTCGACTCCGCAGCGATCGCAAACGACATCCTTGTACTTGATCCGCTTGTACTTTCCGCAAGCACACTCGTAATCACGCACCGGACCGAAGATCTTTTGGCAGAAAAGACCACCCGGCTCGGGCTTGAAGGTGCGGTAATTGATCGTCTCGGGGTTCTTGACCTCGCCCTTCGACCATTTGCGAATGGTTTCTGGCGAAGCGACCGTGATGGAAACGCAATCGAACGCGCTCTCCTCAAGGCCAAGGGCATCGCGAGCGTCAGTGCGAGTGGTGGCGGCGGTCTCGTTGGGTTGAATCATTTTGGTATCCCCTGTTTTTTCTAAAGGTGAACGTGACGGGCGCGGCTCAGGCGCCGTAACTCAGCGCGTCGCGTTTCTGAAGCTTGATATCCAATCCGAGGGACTGGATTTCCTTGATAAGCACGTTAAACGATTCGGGCGTGCCGGCCTGCAGTGTATTGTCGCCCTTGACGAGTGACTCGTAGATCTTGGTTCGGCCCTGCACGTCATCGGATTTGACGGTGAGGAGTTCCTGGAGGGTGTGCGCGGCTCCATAAGCTTCGAGCGCCCACACTTCCATTTCGCCAAAACGCTGGCCACCATACTGGGCTTTTCCGCCCAGGGGCTGCTGCGTGACGAGGGAATACGGACCGACTGCGCGAGCATGGATCTTATGGGAAACCAAGTGATTAAGCTTCATCATATAGATGTAGCCGACAACGACCTCTTGGTCGATTTTCTCACCTGTACGTCCATCGAGCAGTGGGCTCTTGCCCGTCGAAGGAAGCTTCGCGTCCCGCAAATATTCACGGACTTTCTTTTCCGGAATACCATCGAACACGGGCGTGGCGACCTTGATGCCGAGCTTTTTGCAAGCCCAACCCAAGTGGGTTTCCAAGACCTGCCCCACGTTCATACGCGATGGCACGCCAAGTGGATTCAAGCAGATCTCAACGGGTGTACCGTCCGGCAGGAACGGCATGTCTTCCTCAGGCACAATCTTTGCGACCACGCCCTTGTTACCGTGGCGACCCGCCATCTTGTCACCCACCTCGAGCTTCTGCTTGGTGGCGATGTAGACCTTGACCTGCTTGATCGCGCCATCGGCCGAGCCTTCGCCCGCCTCGATGGAACCAATCTTGCGCTCACGATCCGTCTCGAGCTCATCGAACTTCGTTTGATACGAACCGATGATCTCCATGATCTTGATCCGAACCGGTGACGGATCGATCTGAACATGCTTCGAGACCGCCGCAAGTTTGCGCAGTAGCGTCTTGGTGATCTTCCGGTTCGCCGGAATGATGATTTCACCCGTCTCGCCATTGATCACGTCGAGCGGAATCTTTTCGCCGAGAAGGATGTTCGAGAGGGCCTCGGTAAGACCTTCCCGCAGCTTATCCATCTGCGTCTTGTACTCTTCCTGGATCTGCTTCGCCTGCCGCCGGCGGTCGGAGGGCGACAGCTTCTCCTCCTGGTTGTCGATCCGCGAGGAGACCTTGACGTCCATGATGATGCCAGTGACGCCCGAGGGGACGATCAAAGACGTGTCTTTAACGTCGGCCGCCTTCTCGCCGAAGATGGCGCGAAGGAGCTTCTCTTCCGGCGCGAGTTCGGTCTCAGACTTCGGGGTGATTTTGCCCACGAGAATGTCGCCGGGCTTCACTTCCGCACCGATGCGAATGACACCGTTGTGGTCGAGATTCTTCAGCGCTTCTTCGCCCACGTTCGGGATATCCCGGGTAATTTCTTCCGGCCCGAGCTTGGTGTCGCGCGCGGTCACCTCAAATTCCTGAATATGAATCGACGTGAAGATGTCTTCGCGAAGGACCTTCTCTGAGATGAGAATGGCGTCTTCGAAGTTGTAGCCATTCCACGGCATGAACGCGACGAGCACATTCCGGCCGAGCGCCATCTCGCCTTGGTCCGTCGAGGGACCGTCGGCGATAATTTGCCCCGCCTTGATCTTCTGGCCCAGCTTTACGATGGGCTTCTGGTTAAAACACGTGCCCGCATTGGAGCGCATGTATTTCCGGAGCTCGTAAACGTAGGTGTGATTCTTCGTGTCGGTTTTCAGGGCGCGCGGCATCTCACCCTCTTTGGTGACAACAATCCGCTTTGCATCGACCGAGGCGACCACGCCGGCCTCTTCCGCGACGACGACGATCTTCGAGTCGCGAGCGACCCGTTCCTCAATGCCGGTACCGACGAACGGCGCCTCCGCGTGGAGGAGCGGCACACCTTGACGTTGCATGTTGGCTCCCATGAGCGCTCTATTCGAATCTTCATGCTCAAGGATCGGAATCATCCCGGCCGAAATCGAGATTACCTGCTTGTGAGAAACGTCCATCAGATGTACGTCACCGGCGGCGACTTCGAGGAAGT
>JBBQEG010000020.1:0-27862 GCA_038320495.1 Opitutales bacterium
GGCCGCTAGATGCTACTTTGTACGCTGGAACAGCAGCGTGAGCAGGCGAGTCCGCGCCGCGTTCACGCGCCGCAGCACTTCTTGTATTTCTTCCCGCTGCCGCACGGGCATGGCTCGTTGCGTCCCACTTTCGGCGCGGCGCGCATCGGCTTCGGCAGCGCCGTCACCGGCAGCGGATCCGTCGGGGTCATTCCGGCCTCGATCGGCTCGGGCATTCCTAAAGCGGCGCGGAGTTGCGCGCCCATCGTCGTCCACTCGTTCGGCTTGGGCGGTCGCTCGCGATACAGTTTCAGCCCGAGCTCGATCTGCACGTCCTCAAAATCGCCGGCCACGAACTCGTCGACCCGGCCGCTCGCAAAGGCGCGCTCGATGTGGGCCTCCGCTTCGACGGCCTTCGCGTCGATCAAGGCGGAAACGAGCAGGCCGTTGAAGTCGGGCTTTTGCACCGGGTGCGCGTTGAGCTGCCCGACGAGCGCCGCCAGGGCATCCGCGCGCGCTGCAGGATGGGCCGTCGCCAGCCGCGCGAGGGTGCACGCTGCAGAAAGGCGGGCGCGCTCGCTGCGGCTTTCGTCGGCGAGCGTGGCGGCCACGGCGGATACGCTCGCCGGTCCGATGGCCGCAAGCGCGGCCGCGATCTCATCCGCCACAAAATCGTCGTCCTCGATTCCGGGCCGGCCCCACTCGGCGGCGAGTGGCGCGATCGCCGTTTCCGCCCGCAGCCAGCCGAGTGCGCGCATCGCATGGAGGGGAGCCCACACCGCGGCCGACTCGGACGAGGCCACGTGCAGCTCCGGGTCGCTCGCCATGCCCAGCAGCGCTGGAACATCGTGCGCGGTGAATCCCCAGCGGTCGCAGCCCGCCGGCGCTTCCGCGCTGGATTCCGGCTGGCCGATCTCGAGCAGATGCGCCAACGGCGGCCCATAGCGGGGCGGTAGGATCTCCGTGCCCTCGGCCACCGGAATTACGGGTGAGCGATCGGCCAGTGCGAAGCGCACATCCTCCTCCCTATCGTAGAAGAAAAACGTCTCGTGCCCTGGCGTGTCGAGGCGCTGGGCGCCGGTCCAACCGCGCGAAAATTCCAGCATGCTTTTGCCGAGCGCCGCGGCGAAGGAGTCGGCCTCCTCCGACCGCACGCAGGCGTGCAGCCCGAAAATTTGGTCCTGTTTCAGCATGACTTCAATGGGTGCACTCATCGCACCGATGATTTCTTGGAAATCCTTCGCTTCGGCCAGCACGTTCTGGCGATGGGCACAGGCCGCTCCTGCGACTGACGACCGCGATCCCCGCGTCCCCATTCTCTGCAGAATGAGCTCTCGACCCTCAACTCTGATCTCTCACCTTGAGCATCGCTTTGATTCGGTCGATGTGTACTTCGCAATCAGGAGCGGCCAAAATAGGTCAGCCTGGTGCACGTTGCAGATTTCGGCGCTGGTGTGCCGATTCTCGCCGGTTCGAGCGATCCCGCGCATAACTGGGTTAGGGGGTCTGCTAGAACTGGACCTGACGGCGTTTTCCGCCTGTATGGCGCGACGAGCGGAAGAAGGATGAAAGGGTTTTGTCGAAATTGATTTCAGTACTCGCTTCCGGTTCACTGGGTTGGGGAAATAGCGCTGCGCGCCAAGAGATTCGCGGCACTGGCTTGACGCCCTCCGTTGTTATCACAGTGTAATCACATGGTCGTCATGGCGAAAGTCTTTAAGGCTGGGAATTCGCAGGCGCTTCGCTTGCCAAAATCGCTGCGGGTGAAGGCGCGTACTCTTCAGATTACGCCCACTGATACCGGCTTTCTGGTCACCGATCCGGCTGCGGAGGCTCGTCGGCTCAAGGCTTTGGACAAGCTCTTGCGCTTGCCGCCGCAGGAGTATGACCTGCCGAGGCCATAATCGTGCCGCGCTATTTGCTCGATACAAATGCGCTTTCCCGTCTGGTGAGCGGGCGGAACCCCGAAATCGGCGAGAAGGTCCGACAGCATCGGCCCGATTGTGTACTGTCCTCGATCTCGTGGTATGAACTTGAATACGGCCGGCTGCGCAGCCCTGATCCCGTTCGCACCGCCATCCGCCTCTCGTTGTTGCGTGCGGCCTTTCCCGACGTGCAGCCGTTTGGCGCGCAGGAAGCATCGCGCGCGGCGAGCGTCCGCGCGTATCTGGAGACGCTCAAGCCCAACGCGCTCCCGATCGGACCTTACGACGTACTGCTCGCCGGGCATGCGTTGGAGCTTGGGGCGGTGCTGGTGACAGCCAACATCCGCGAATTTTTGCGCGTGCCGGGCCTCGAGGTCGAAAGCTGGCAGGGTACTTAACTGGATTTGTGGGAAGAGCCCGACGGGGTGATGTCGTGAATCGTGACAGTGCGCAGCAGCAGCTACCGCTAATTGGTTGGCCACGTGATTGCGCGTAAATACGGATAAGCGAACGAGTGCGAGGTCGACTTCCCCCCACCCGGATTCATGGGTGATTTCGACTGAGGGCTCGCTTACACGTCACTTCAAAGCAGGTTGGTTCCAATCCTCAGATTTTTCAGCAAAGCCGTTTACAGACTTAACCTACCTGCTTCAGTCGTTCTATTCATGCCAGCCGAAGTTGCCAAGCCCGTGATTGAAGTCTCTCCATCTAGGCAGCTGGGAGTCGTTTACACCAAACCTTGGATGGTTGCGCTTATTTTAGATTTGGCGGGCTACACGGTGGGTCGAAGATTAGGTGAAATGGTCGCGGTGGAGCCTTCCGCGGGCGATGGCGCCTTTTTGCGAGAGATGGTGCGTCGTCTTGTCGAGTCCTGTCGTTGCCACCGCATTCCGCTGATTGATGCGGCGGAAGCGATCCGTGCCTTTGAGATTGATCCGCTCTCCGCCGCTAACGCGGTGGACATGGTTACCACCACTTTGACTGATCTTGGTGTTGCAAATACAACGGCCGCATCGCTCGCGCGCGCTTGGATCAAAACCGCCGACTTTCTTGAAGCCGCTCTCGGCTTTCCCATAGCCGATTTCGTGATCGGGAACCCGCCTTACATCCGCCTTGAAGAAATTCCTTTGGAAAAAGCCGCGCTCTATCGATCGTTTAGCGCGATGCGGGGCCGAGCTGACATCTACATTGCATTCTACCAAGCGGCGTTGATGCAACTTAAACCCGGCGGCGTGTGTGCCTACATTTGTGCGGACCGCTGGATGTTGAATGATTACGGCGCCGCATTGCGCGAGTATATCACAACGCAGGGCTTCGCAGTTCGCACGATAATCGAGGCTCACGATGTCGCGGCGTTTGAATCAGAAGTGTCGGCGTATCCCGCGGTCACTATCATCGCTCACGAGTTGCAAGGCGCGGTCGTGGTCGCAAAAGCACTTCCTGGAATAGAAACTGCAGATCGCGTCGACATAATCGACTCGTTGGCGAATGGCCGCTCTAACAAAGTCGTGCGCACGGCGCATTTTCCAGATTGGTTTCAGGGCGATGAGCCGTGGCCGTGTTCCTCCCCGGAAGCGCTGCGCCTGTTGAAGCATCTTGAATCCACCTGTTTCCCACTGGAGAGCGACGTCACCGGGACAAGAATTGGTATTGGCGTCGCAACGGGCGCCGATCGCATTTTTATCACCCGCGAAAAACTGGACATCGAGCCTGACCGGTTGTTGCCGCTCGCCATGGCCTCGGACCTGATAGGAGGCCGCGTATCTTGGTCCGGCCATTTATTGGTTAATCCGTGGAACGAACAAGGTCTCGTCAACCCCGCCGACTATCCGCGTTTCAAGGACTATCTGTATAAGCACCATGCCCTGCTGAGCGTCCGTCACACGGCGAAGGAGCGACCCGCCCAATGGCATAAAACCATTGATCGCGTAAATTTGCGCCTGCTCCAAAAAGAAAAACTTTATATCGCGGACATCAAAGATCGCCTGCTTCCTTGCCTCGATAGCGGGCAGACTTACCCGCAGCACAATCTCTACTGGATTACTTCCGAGCAATGGGATCTTCGAGTGCTCGGAGCGCTTCTTATGTCGGCAGTAGGCGAATTTTTTATTCATTGTTACGGCGTGCGTATGCGCGGCGGTTTTTTGCGCTTTCAGGCGCAATATCTCCGTCGGATCTGCGTGCCCACGCCGGCAAGTATTGCCCCGAAACTTGCTGCTACGCTCCGGCAAGCCTTCGACACTCAAGACGTGGAGCTTGCGACCAAAGCCGCTCTCGCCGCCTATCACATCGACGCGCTTCCACCCCTTCCTTGAATGAGCACCCCTGCTGAGACCGAGATCTTTCACAAAGCAATCAAGTACTGGTGGGCATCCAAGAAGGCGGCAAAATCAAAAAAATCGCAGGGCGGCACTCGCGACGTGAATCTTCATGGCAAGACGATGGACGAATTTGCCGTTACCTTGAAGAGATTTGTGGTCAATCTTGGCGTTAAACCCGAACACGTTTTCGCCGGCGGTCATCTTACCACGACACCATCTATTCTCCCTTCGTATTTTCGTCCGTCAAAAAACTGGGATCTCATCGTGCTCGCTAGCAGCCGGTTTCATCCTGCGAAATCCGACCGTGGCAATCCGATTCTCTATGCGGCCGTAGAGTTTAAGTCGCAGGACAAAAGCATCGGCAACAACCAGAATAATCGGCTCGAGGAAAGCATTGGCAACGCCCACGATTTTTGGACAACCTACGCGCAATCCGGCTTCGAACGCCAGCAACCGCGTCCATGGCTCGGCTATCTTTTTGTCGGCAAATACGAGCCTGCATCGGATGCCAAACCGATCCGAATCAAGCAGCCGCATTTTCTCGCGATGGAAGCTTTTCGCCGAGGCAAAAGCGACAAAGTCGACTGTTTCGCGGGACCTTCCTACGCTGAGCGCTACAAGATTTTCATGAAACAGAGTGTCGGGGCGCGTCTCTACGATGCAGGAGCATTTATCGTGACCGACGAGTCACTCATCGCAAAGAATCCCAACCACCGGATACCTCTTCCGGAATTTGGTCCGGCCAATTTTCTCCGCAGCCTCAAGGCTCAAATCCTCGCCCATTACCCAGCCGCGCGAGTGAAGCCAGGCACTATCGCGGAATGGGTTTAAACCGGGGGCGGTTTTTTCAGCGGAATCAACATACAACAGGCCGAGCTGATCGGTCCGCCCGCCCCGGGACAATGTCAACACGTTTGACGGCAAATTATGATGAATCGCGAGCGGACCCTCGCGAGTCATCCCAAAAGGCTCCTTCATTTCGCCAGCTCGCGCAGGGCATTCCGGTAGCGGCGGCATATCGGAAGCCGTCAACTGCCACGCCGCCGATTCGTCAGCGCCGCCAGCACCGCCCCGAGCACGTCGTCGAGTCGCTTGCCCAAGTCTTCGGCCAGAAATCGCAGCACGAAATAGCCGTGCTGCTGCAACAGTGCATCCTTTCTCCGGTCTCGCCGGTAGGCCTCTGCGTCGGCCAGGTGCTGCGCGCCGTCGAGCTCGATCGTCAGCCGCACCGCCGCGCAAAGAAAATCGACTTCCATCGCTCCGGAACCGTTGAACGGAATCGGCAGCTCTACGTTGAGCCGGAACCGGCCGGCGGTCTCCGGCAGGGTTTCGAGCCGGCGAAACAGAAACGCCTCGCTGGCGCTGCGCGCGCGGGCCTCGCCCTGCACTTCCGCTGTAGGCGAGCGCGCGGCCTGCACGAACAGATTCGCCAGCGGGGCATCCACCCCGTCGCGCACGAGCCGGCGCACGCTCGCCGCGTAATCGCGCTTCCACGCGGGATCGACGGGCAGCGGCACGTCTGCCGGCCACCCGGGCAGCGCGCTTGCCGGCAGGAGAATCGTGTATCCGATTCCATCATACCCGCGACAGCGCTGGTCGAACATCCGTGCCAGCATCGGAACGCCGAGGTCCGCATAATCGTAGATGCGCACCTCGCGCTTGCCTTCGTACAGGCGGTGCAGCCGGCCGGCATATTGTGCAATCGTGCCGCGCCACGAAACCGGCATCGTGAGGAACAGTGTATCGAGCCGTGGATCGTCGAAGCCTTCACCGATGAATTTCCCCGTCGCGAGGATCACGCGCCCTTCGCCAGCCGGTGCTTCCGCGACCTGCTCCAGCGCAGCACGCAATTCCTTTCGGCCCATTCCGCCCTGCAATACGATCACTCGTGCCATCCCCGCGGCCTGCAGGCGATCTGCGAACTCGCGCAGATGCCCGGTCCGTTCCGTGAGCAGCAGGGGCGAGCGCCCGGCCTGCACCGCCTCCAGCACGTCGGTGACGATCAAGGCGTTTCTGCCTTCGTCCTCGCTCAACACGGTGCAGAGCCGGTGAAACTCCGCGCGCGCATTCTCCATCGGCGATTCCTTCGGGCAAAAACCCGTGGGCCGAACGAACACGTGGTGCGCAAATGGCCGTGCCGCCGCCTGCGTCCGCGCATCGACGCGATGCCGCACCGGCCCGCACTGCATGAATATGATCGGATGATGACCGTCCTTGCGCGTGACCGTCGCCGAAAGCCCGGTCACGAACCGTGCTTTCGCCCGCCGCGCGACCAGCTCGAAGCTGCGCGCGGATAGATGATGGCATTCATCTACAATCAGATGGCCGTAGCTTGCGACGATATCGTCCACCACACCTTTGCGCACGAGACTTTGGATCAAGGCGACGTCGACTGCACCTGTGAGTTTCCGGCGTCCGCCGCCGAGCCGACCAACGGATTTTGCCGGCACGTTTAAAAACGAAGATAGCCGCTCGATCCATTGTTCGAGCAATTGCTGCCGGTGAACCAGCACGAGCGTGCTCACGCCGCGCCGGGCGAGAAGCCAGGATGCGACCACCGTCTTTCCAAACGCAGTCGTCGCCGACAGCACTCCCGTCTCGTGCCGCAGCATCGCCTCGGCCGCGAGGTGTTGCTCCGGTCGCAGCGTGCCGGCGAACGTCAATTCGAGCGGCGTCCCCGCGCACCTTTCATCACGCACCGGCGCGGCAATCTTCAGGCCGGCGAAGAGCTCCTTCACGTCATCGAGGCAGCCGCGCGGCAAGGCGAAATGCTGCGCGTGCTCTTCAGCGCAGGCGATGATTCGCGGCTTGTCATAAGTCGGCAGCCGCATCGATTGAGCGCGGTAAAACTCCGGGTTCTGAAATGCAGCTATCCGGAGCAACCGGTTGCGCAGCGCGGGCGGCAGGCAATCTTTTCTTATATAAATCTGATCGGCCAGCGTCAGCTCAATTCGCGCGGGCAAAGGCCCTGCGATCGGCGGATCCTGCGGGCGGCGCGACGGAGGCAGTGTCCATGGCGAATTGGCGTCCTCGTCGGCGATCGCCATACGCACGCCGACCACGCGGCCCCGCTTTTCCGCCTCGCGCACCCGTGCTTCGACCTGTCCGCGATCCAGTTTGGAGACCGACGACAAAAACGCCCACTGGTCCGGCCATGGTTGCAGTTTGTCGTCGAGGAACTCTGTGCTCCCGCGCAGCCGCGCGTGTTTTTGCAATGGCAGCGCGATCAAGTTTCCGAAGCCGCCTTTGGGCAGCGTGTCCTGATTCGGAAAAAGGCGGTCGTAGGAACGCAGTCCGATTTCGGGCCGCCGCTCCATGGTTTCGGTGAGCAGGTGAGCGCCGAGCTTGCGCGCGAGGTTCGCTGGAATCGCTTCCGCGAAGAAGAGCCACACGTGTCCGCCGTTGCCGGAACGCGAGCGCTCCAGCGCTGCCGGCACATTGAGGCGATGGCACGTTTCCATGAACGAACCGGCATCGTCGCACCATGCTTCGCCATCGAGATCGACTGCCAGGAAAAAGCACGTCTCGTCCTGCAACATTGGATACACGCCCATCACGAAATCGTCGCCGTTCGGATCGCGGCCGGAAAGGTGCCACCGGATGACGTCGTCGGTGATCGGCAGGAAGCGGCGGTTGGGGCAATCCGCGCACTTTACCCGCGGCTTTTCGCACACGCCGCGCACCCACTCGTTGCCGCAGGCCGGCGCATAGCCGGCCTTGCCTGATTTTCGGCTTTCGAAACGCCGCGCATAAACCTCCTCGCGCCCCCGAAAAAGCGCGCGGAACAGCGCGATCTTGTCCGGTACCGGGGAGTCGTGCGCGATCCGTGCTTCCCGCCGCACTGCAAGGCACTCCACTCCGTCAGGTTCGGACCCGGCGTCGGGCGGGCACGCGTCGTTCATCGGTCGATTCTCGCCAATTCCGGCGCAGGGTCAATTTTACGTGAGCGCGACGCGTGAGCTGGCTGGGTTTTAAGTTGCAATCGCTTGAGCGGGGTCATCGACAGACGTTGGTTCGGAAGGGCGGACTGGGGCGGCCGCGGTTCCAGGGTAGACTTTCGGAATGCAACGCCTTTGGGGTCGGGGTTGCGAGATTGATGCAGGGAACGGGCGACTGCGCTCTTTGCAGCTTGATCTACAATGCCCTTGCTATGGGGTTCACCGAACGCCGCGCCTGTCTCTCGCTCTGGAAACGTGCTAACGGATGACAGGCAGCCCCCGTCTGCAGCGTTGTTGCTCGCCGCTCCAGCTCAGCGGAGGTCGGTAAAGAATCGGCTCGCGCGCGGCAGGTACGTGTCGTTCGTGTCGAGCGAGACCAGTATTCCTTCCGCCTTCCCAAGAATCGCTTCGCGGGTCGCGAAGCCATACGCCCGGGAATCGAGACTATTGTCGCGGGAATCGCCCATCAGGAAATAACGTCCCGGCGGTACGACCGCGGGTGGGAAGCTGCGGTAGGGGGAATGAGTCCCCGCCAGACCCATGACCGGATGCACGACACCGGCAAGATTCTCCTCCGCGAAGAAGGCCTGGCTCCGAAGTCTGCTGCTGATCATCGGACGGTAATCCGTAGCTTCGCGGGCGTATTCCATCGGCCGACCGTTGAGCAGAAGCTGATGCTCGTTCATCGAAAGGGTATCACCTGGAACGCCCACTACACGTTTGACCAACCGCGTGCCGTCCTGCGGAGACAATGCCACAACGATGTCACCCCGTTGTGGATTCGCCCATTGGATGAGGTTACGTTGCGTCAGAGGCACCCTCAGGCCATACGCGAGCTTGTTCACCCAGATGACATCACCTTCGAGAATGGTGGGATTCATCGATCCCGTGGGCACCGGGTTGTAACCAATAACGGTGGACCGTAATGGCACCCACACGAGACAGAAAAAAAGTATATAGCCGCGCCATTCCCGCCAGAGCCGCGCAAGCATGAACATCACCTCTTCACGTGTCTGTCTCGATAGCGGTGAGCTCATGGAGAAAGCCTCGCGCCTATGGTCATCACCGTCAAGTACAAGTCGAGCGTGATGATGCAGACAGTCTCCCACGAAAAGTGCGTCCAACAACGCGGCCTTCGAGGTAAGCGATAGAACCGTAGTATTTAGAGGCGAACATCGCCCAAGTGTCTTCAGAAAACCTTTGGTGAACTCGTAGCGGACGAAGCCCGTCCCCGTGTAGGACGAAATGTCGGTCGAGGCTTTGCTCAGATAGTGGCTGGAGCTGCCGCCGGCGGCGACAGACCATGGAGACCGAGGTGGACCGTTTGAGGGCGGCTGCCAACATCAGTTTCTCTTCGGCCGATTTCTTAGCTGGCAGGTGATCGAGTGAGATGTCGAAGGCTGTCGCCAGTGCACGCAGCCGCTCCTCCCTGACTTCCGTTCGTGTCTCTCGCACGGCTTCGCGATCGGCGTCCAACCGCATAGGCTCGAGGCTGGAGACACGCAGGTCGCATGGAGGAATAAGTTAGCCTGGTAGCCGCCTCATCCTCACGACGGGCAGAGCCAGGCCATTCGCGAGTGGGACATTGAATTGCTCCACCGCGGAGTAGCCGCAGGAATGATAGAGCGCCTCTCCCGGTAGGGTCGCTATAATCTCAATGTCGCGGAACGCCGCAGCGCGGGCGGCCGCTTCCGACAGTCGCATGAGTTGACGGCCGATCCCTTTGCGAGCGAAGGGCGGATCAACAAAAAACGCCCGTATCATCGCTGGTTCGCTGTTTGGATCACGCAGCGAATCCTCATCAACCCGGCCTTTGTCTCCGCCGTAGAGTGCCCGCCGTTTGCTCCAGCCACCACAGCCCACGATCTTTTCTTCGGTCGTTGCGACGAAGTAGGTGCCATCCTTCAGCAGCTGTGTGTCGACACCAAAAACGGGGCCCAGCGCGCTTTCGATCTGCTCATGTGTATAGTGGGAGGCGCCCAGCGCACGGGCCGAGACGGAAATCAGCTCCGCGATCGCTGGAGCATCAGAGAGTCGCGCGATTCGATAGTCGATGTGCATGAATGCTCAAAGAATTAGTCGGAGGTCCAGGCAAGTCGGAGTTTGATCAGATTGTTGCGGAGGTTCGAAGCGCAGCGGTGATAAGCTGAGGGAGAGGATCGATCAGACGACGCCGCCGTTTGTCCGCGGCACTCATTGTCGGGCTCGCCCAGGAATTAGCCTGGCCGGAGCTCCGCGGTCGCATCGTCCTCCTATCCTCGCACCGAGGTCGTGCTGCGCAATTTTTTTTGCCGGAGAGACACCTGCAGCGGATGACGCTTAGAAGACTTGTCAGCGTGGCGTCGCCGCAGGCGTTTGGACGGCCACCGGCAGCGGCGTGTAGAATTCCTGCGCGCAGTAAAACATCGGCATGCCGATATCGCTCGTCTTCGGCTGGCAGTTCGTGCCGAGATATTCGGGCTCCGGGGAGACGATATTTTTCCGGTGCGGCGGCGAGTTCATCCACGAATTGAGCAGCGCCTCGGCGAAGCTGACGTAAGTGTGCATCGCGATCGGCGGGCCATCCGGCTCCAGGCTGAATCGCTTCTTGCCGTTCTCCTCGCGGACATAAACCTGCTCTCCCTCCTCGTATTTGAGCCCGAAAGCGGTGGCCACATTCTCCGCGGCAAAGGCCGGCTGCAGCCCGGCCAGGCGGAACCGATCTTCCATGGTTTTTTTCTCCGGCAGCTTCGGGTTCACGTGAGAAATGGAGCCGCGCTCGGCCATGATTTTAGCCTGCATCCGCGCCGCGTCGCGCAACTTGGCATGATGGCGGAGCGCCGGCAGTTTTTCTTTTGACCGGCGCCGGTTCGTCTCGTGAAAGACGGTCGCGGAGAGCAGGTCGGAGTCGATTTTCTCGAGGTCGATCCTTTCTCTCGCTCGATCGAGTTCGCGGAAGCTCTCCGCCGTGTAGTCCGTGAACAGCTTGGCGGCGTCCTGCGCCGACGCACTCAGGCCGACAAGAATCAGCAAAACGGGTAAGCGCCAGGTTTTCATATTGAGGGCACTATGCTGCAAGCGGCGGAAATGACAGCCGCGGATGGAACCGTGGTTGACAAGGTGGCCTGCCCGAGGAGGATAGACCCCTTCGGGTGCGGTGCGCGCCGTGCGGGCTTTTTCCGTCGCGGGCGACCTGTCCGTCAGGGTCGATGAACCGTCTTGGTTAATAACGTGGTAGAAAGCACCGGGATATTGAACACGTAATTTTCGCCCCATGACCTCGAATGAATGGGCCTCATTCGCAGCGAGAGGATCACATGGCCGAAATCGTAATACGTCCGAGTCGAACGCATGCTATGCCGAAATGTTGCTTGTTTCAGCCCGACTCCCTCGCGTCGGATCCATCATCGCGCCGACCGGGTGCCTCGGGCGGATCTCCCACTGGAGCTGGCCGGGCGAACACCAGCGAAACGCGACTCTGGCAAAAGAGCGTTATCCGCTCCGCCGCTGTCCGCCCGCCCCGACTGCTGCCGCCAGCGGAGCCGTTTGCTCCGGCGTTGCCCGGCCGGAGGGTAGTTCCATGATTTTGATATTGCGGAAGTGAATCGGCGCGCCTTCCGACTCCAGACAGAGGTATCCTTTTCGCTGTGACGCCTGGCTGATCCCATTCACGAATTTGCCATTGATGGACAGCTTGATGACCCCATCGACGCAGACGACGATGTAGGTGTTCCACTCGCCCTTGCCCTTGCAGCGGCTTTCGAAAGACATGCTTCGGGCGCCGCGAGGGTTGTCGGGGATGACGGTGAGTCCATTGGCGCCGAATAATTCACCAGAAACGTATCCCAGATGCCGCGGGCTGCCGTCCTTTTCGCGATTTATATAGGGAAACTGAAGTTCGAGCATCTGCACCTCGCAACCCTTCGGCAGCCTTTTTCCTGGAGCCGGCTCCGGATCACTCCAGACGAAGACGCCCGAATTGCCGCCGGCCTCGAGGTGCATCCACTCGATATGAAGAATGAAATTCTCATACTGCTTTTCGGTGCGCATGACGCCGATCGGCTGTCCTGTGCAAATCAACATGCCGTCCCGCACGCTCCAGGTTTTGGGGCTCGTATTCACATCAACCCAGCCGGTGAGATCCTTGCCGTTGAAGAGGTCGCGAAATTGCGGAACGTCGGGAGTCTGGGCAAAAGCGAATCCGGACAACGCGAAACTTAACGTCACGATCGCAGCAATAGTTTTCATGGGCGTGAAACCAGCGTCTGCGTGCGGGAGCCCCGAATCAAGGCGCGAATCCGCCGCGCCGCCTTCCGGAGCGGCCTTCACCACGGGAACGCTCGGCCTCGAGGTGCGGCCCAGTGCCAGGGGGGCTGCCGCTGTTCTCTCTACTCTACTTGCGGTTCGAAGCGGTTGAGGTCCTGAGCTCTATGGCATCGAATCCACAAGCTCGAAGCATCGAGCATTCGGAGAACTTAACCGCAGATTACGATGGTGCGGATAGTCAGGGATACCCCTGCCTCGATCTGCGAAATCGGCGTAATCCGCCGTTACCTGAAACGGTTTTCATGGAACATCGTCGCGGAGGTTTCAGGGGCCTGATAGCTGCACCTTGCGTCGAAGCAGATCAACGGCATAGGCCGTGTAGAGCCACGTACCGTCAGGGCTGATACGCGCGTAATTGCAACGGGAGCGCCCTTGCGGCGAGGGGATGACGATCAGCGGCGCCTTTCCAATTGGGGCCTCAACGGGCGGAGCGATCTGCGTGCCCAAAGCGGTTCCGATCAGCAGTCGACCGTCCGCCAGCACCATCATGCCGTCCAGCTTGCCCAGGGTGTCCGATGGTACGCCCAGGTGATAAACCGGGCGCGCGGCACCCGTCAGCGTTGCACCGCGGCCAAGGGAGAATCCATGAACCGTGTTGGCGTCGAATTCGGCCACGAGGAGCGTTTGTTGATCGCGGGAGAGCGCAATGCCGTTCGGCTTCCAGGGAAGGGTGGCGGCCGTCTCGCGGGCGAACGTGCCCGCAGCCAGCCGCCAGACCAGCATCGAGTTCGGATCCGTGTAGAAGATCGTGCCATTCGCGAGAATGGCGATGTCATTGGAGAGCGTGCCCTGCGTGACCGCGACCTTCTGCCAGGTTTTCGGATCCCAGGCGTAGATGGCCTTGTCGCCGCTGGCGCAGCCGTAAAGCCGACCATCCGGACCAAAGGCGATTCCGTTCGCCCGCCCGGTTGCGCCGTCGAGGAGCGTCTTGGCGCCGGTGGTCTGGTCGATCTTGAAGAGCTGCGCCCGCGGAACATCCGTGAAGTAAAAGTCCCCGTTCGAGTCCCACGCCATGCCCTCCGCAAACTGGTGCCCGCTCGACACAACCTCCCAGTCGGAACCTGCAGAGAAGACGAGGTCAGCCGCGCCGAGTACGCCGGGGAAAAGGAACAGGACGAAAAGGCGGGGTAGCATGTCGTCAGGTAAGTGGTCCCGTGCCAAAAGGAAACTCCGTTCCTCCGCCGCCCGCCGCAGCCGGAGTGAGCTCCCGAGCTCGAATTCATCCGAGCGATCGGCTTGTCACGCCGGCGAATTCCCGGCGGAGTACAGGTATGACTTCGCCCCGATTCATCGCTGCATCGTTGATGGTAATCGCAGGATTGTTGCCCCTTGCTTTCTCGTGGGCCGCGGAAACGAAGCGGCCAAACATTGTCTTCATCCTGGCCGACGATCTCGGCATCGAAGGGCTCGGCACTTATGGAGGGATGTCGTACCCGACGCCAAATCTGGACCGGCTGGCGTCGACCGGGATCCGTTTCGACCGGGCCTACTCGCAACCGCTGTGCGCGCCGACCCGCCTGCAGGTCATGACCGGCCTGTATAATTTCAGAAACTGGCAGGCGTTTGGTGTCATGGATCCGGCGGAGCGGACCTTTGCCCATGCGTTGCGCGACGCTGGATACAAGACCGGCATCGTGGGCAAATGGCAGCTATTCAGCTACGATCCACCCGACATGCCGGCGTGGCGGGGCAAGGGGCAACCCGCGGAAATGAGCGGCTTCGACGAATTCTATCTGTGGCATGCACTGCATACGGAGGACAAGGGATCCCGCTATGCGGATCCGACAACCTATGATAATGGCACCCTGCGCCGGGATCTCGCGGGCGCATACGGTCCGGATCTTTTCGTCGACTATATCAAGGGATTCTTCCGGCGGCATCGCAGCGAGCCGTTCTTCCTGTATTATCCCATGGTGCTGACCCATGATCCCTTCGTACCCACTCCGGACAGTGAAGACTGGAAGGATCCGACGAAGCGGCAGGTCGAGTTTGATAAGGATCACCCCGACGATGTGATCGCGATGAAGAAGAAATCCGGTCGGGTGAAGTATTTCGCCGATATGGTCGCCTATGCCGACAAACTCGTGGGCAGGCTGATCGACGAGTTGGATGCCCTCGGACTGCGCGAGCAAACCTTGATCGTGTTCATGGCTGATAATGGCACGCACGGCTCGATCGTATCCGAATTTCGAGGACGGGCGGTCCGGGGCGGAAAAGGCCTTAGCTTGGAAACCGGGGTGCGGGTGCCGCTGATCGCCAACTGGCCCGGCACAATTTCCCCGGGAAGAGTCTCCGACGATATCATCGATTCCGTCGATCTTTATGCGACGCTGCTCGATGTTGCTGGAACCATTCCGGCGCACCCGATTGACGGTCGCACTTTCCTGCCGCAGTTGCGAGGCGAGCGCGGACAGCCGCGCGAGTGGGCATTTTTTCACCACGATCCGAGGCCCGGCGTGGATAAGGAGAATCGACGGCTCGAGCGCTGGGCGGTCGACAAGCGATTCAAGTTGTACGAGGACGGTCGGCTCTACGATTTCGAGGCGGACTCGGAGCAGGTGCGTCCGATTCCGGCCGGCGAAGGAGGCGCGGCGGCGACCGCCGCCCGCGCGAAGCTGCGCGGAGTGCTGGATCGACTGCGGTAGCGTTGAGGCATGGTTTTCGGCGGAAGTGCGGTCGCGAGATGGTCGTAGCTGCCGAGCGACTCCTGGAGTGCGCCAGGGCGTGAAGTGAATGCTTTTCAGAACTGCCAACAGCGGTCGGGGTCAAAGCCGGATGATACGCTTCGATGGCGTGGCCAAACGTTACGGCGACGCGGTGGCACTCGCTCCGACTGACCTTCAGCTGCCGAGAGCAAAGACGAGCGTTCTTATCGGCCCGAGTGGCGGCGGGAAGTCGACCGTGTTGCGCCTGATTGCCGGACTGATCCAGCCGTCGGTGGGATCCATTCTCATTGATGGCCAGGAGCTCTCTCCGCGCACCGTGCGGCCAATTCGGCGAAGGCTCGGCTATGTCATTCAGGACGGGGGACTTTTCCCTCATCTCACCGCCCGGCAGAATATTCTGCTGGCTGCGCGGGAGTTCGGCCTGCTTACAGCCGAGTTGACGCAGCGGCTTGATGAGCTGCGCGCGCTCGTGCGGTTGAAGTCAGAGGAACTCGGGCGATATCCGCTCGAACTCTCGGGCGGGCAGCGGCAGCGCGTGAGCCTGTTGCGCGCGCTCATGCTGAAACCGGATTTGCTGCTGCTCGACGAACCACTGGGGGCACTCGACCCGATGGTGCGCGCCTCATTGCTGGTCGACCTGAAGGAGATTTTTCGGCAGCTGCGGCCCACCGTCGTGCTGGTCACGCACGATCTAGGCGAAGCCGCGCATTTCGCCGATCACATGGTGCTGTTGAACGGAGGCCGCGTGGTGCAGCAAGGTACGTACTCCGAAATCAGTGGGGAGCCGGCGGAACTCTTCGTGACCGAGTTTCTGGACGCGCATCGCAGCCTCACCCGGTAATGAAAGTGAAATCTCTCCTCCTGCTGAGTCTCTCCGGCCTGTTAGCCGCGCCACTGCCGCTGCCCGGTGCAGAAACCGTGGTGATCGGATCGAAGCGTTTTACCGAATCGTATGTCCTCGGTGAAATCGCGCAGCGTGTGCTCGTGGAAGCAGGCCACACGGTGGAGCATCGGCCGGGGATGGGCGGTACGATTGTGCTTTGGGAGGCACTGCGCACGGGAGCGATCACTGCGTATCCAGATTACACGGGCACGATCCAGGAGGAGATTCTGAAACAGCCGCGCGATGCCTCGCTCGCAGCTCTGCGCGCCGAGCTCGCTCCTCACGGTGTCGGCCTGACTGACGAACTCGGCTTCAACAACACCTATGCACTCGTCATGCGCCGCGATCGCGCCGCCGAGCTCGGGGTGCGCACGCTCAGCGGGCTCGCGCGACAGCCCGACCTGAGATTTGGCCTCACGCATGAGTTCCTGCAGCGCAGCGATGGCTGGGCGCCGTTGCGGGAACGTTATGGATTCGCGGAGCCCGATGTGCGCGGCATCGAACACAGTCTCGGGTATGTCGCTCTCGTCGATGGTCAGACTGATGTGAAGGATGCTTACTCGACTGACGCGAAAATCGGCGAAAACGATCTGCTGGCACTGGTGGATGACCGCGAGTTCTTCCCGGACTACAAGGCGGTGTTCCTTTTTCGACTCGACGCACCGCGGAGCGTGATCGCAGGCCTCCAGCGGCTCGCGGGAACGATCGATGAAACGCAGATGATCCGGATGAACGCCGAAGCCGAGCGGTCAAAAAGCTACACCACGGCTGCCGCCCTCTATTTCGAACCGGGCAGCGCTGCAGCGAAGGCGCGTGGTAAGTGGCGTGTGCCCTGGCATGATCTGGCGCGATGGACGGGCCGTCATCTTGCGTTGGTCGGTATTTCGCTGGCCGCCGCAATCATCGTGGGGATCCCGCTGGGCATTTGCGCGAGTCGCCCCGGAGCAATCGGTCAGGCGATCCTTGGTGTGACGGGTCTGATCCAAACGATTCCGGCACTCGCGCTCCTGGCCCTGCTGGTGCCGCTGCCATTCCTCGGCATCAGCCCGCTGACCGCGATCGTCGCCCTGTTTCTCTACAGCCTGCTGCCGATTGTGCGAAATACCGCTGCGGGGTTGCAGGCCATCCCCGTTCCGTTGCGTGAATCGGCCGAGGTCCTCGGGTTGTCGTCACGCACGCAACTGCTCAAAGTTTCCCTGCCCATGGCATCGTCCACAATTCTTGCCGGCATCAAGACGAGCGCCGTGATCAACGTCGGCTCCGCGACGCTGGCGGCATTGATCGGCGCAGGCGGTCTGGGCGAACCGATCATCAGCGGCCTCAACCTCAACGATCATCGCACGATTCTTCTCGGTGCGATTCCCGCCGCCGGACTGGCGCTGCTGATGCAACTTCTTTTTGCCGTCGTTGACCGGCGGCTTGTTCCGCGTGGCCTGCGGATCCGAGCGCAATGAAGCGACTCGACGCACGCTGATCGACGGGCAGTATTTGCCACCGGTGTCATCTTACTTCCGCCGCGCCGTCTTCGGATCACACCGGGCGGCGCAATGATTCACCAAGAGATTCTTTTTCACCGTCATCGCGCACCTAAGGTTCACGGGCGGAGATGGCCACTTGGCAGTGACGCCCGACCCTCTCGGCGGCACCCTCCGGTGATTGTTTATCACGTGGCGAGCCTGTGGTGCGGGGCAGGGGATTCATTGGCCACTTCTGGACGAGGATCTGAGTGTCGAGGGAATCCTAGCCGGACGCAGATTGGCAGAAGGGGCTCCGTCCTTCAAGTGGTGGTTGAAAGCTCGTCCCAAGCGTCTGGTTTGACCGGCGAGAGTTCATATTTTCGAAGTGGAGTTCGAGTCAGGCGAAACGTTCGAGTCAGGCGAAACGTTCGCCATACCGCACCGGGTGTTCCGGCGAGCCAACGGCATTTCCGGTACCGGCGAAGTCGATTCAGTCGGGATCGAAACAGAAGTGCGAGCGGGTTTCTTGGTCCGCTATAAAGACGGCAAACTCTCCGATTGCGCCTGGGATTTCGTGAAAGAGACCGCGTGACGTAGGTCCGACTATACGGTCATCTTACTCGTCGATTTGCTTCCGTCGTAAACGCTTTTATCCAGGCTGCACGGGTTTCGCATCGAATAGGGTTTTGACCGTTCCAGCTTGGCCACCAGACACCAATTGCCCCAGTTTTAGCGATCGCTCGAAGTTTGGCACGTCCTCGCCGAAATCTGCATGCAAAAGGCTGCCCCGCCCGCTACTCCGCCACCCGGGCCCTCGATCCCTGCACCACGGTGTGCTTCTTGATGAAAGCCGGATCGATTTCGATGCCCGAGCCCGGACCGGTCGGGACCTTGACAACGCCGCCATCGGTCTTGAGCGAGGACGTCTTGCACTCGAACGGTATCGCCTGGCTGAGGCCCTTGAACTCGTGGTACGGGCCGGCATTGGAAATGACCGAGACAAAGTGGATCATGTAGAGGTACCCCAGTCCGCCTGAGATGTGTGGCGTGTGGACCTTCCCCATCGCGGCGGCCATGCGGGCCACCTTCATTGAGCGGATCAGTCCGCCGAAATAGTAGACATCGGCCTGAACGATATCGAGCGCGTCGTTGGCAATCAGCCAACGGAAGGCGTGCATGCTCGACTCCTGCTCGCCACCCGCGAGGGGAATGTTCACGCCATCGGCCACCGCCTTGGTCTCCTCATACCAGTCGAACGGCACGGGCTCCTCATAGAACGCGTAGTTGTATTGTTCGAGCAGCTTCCCGAATTTGATCCCTTCCTCGACGCCATACGAGCCGTTCGAGTCGGCCATGCAGACCATCTTGTCCCCAAATTCCTTTCGCACCATCGGAATGAGCTTTTCCGATCGTCCGGCCGGGTATTCGACGTGGCTCATGCGGCCGCCGATCTTGATCTTGAGCGCCTTCGCCTGCGACTCCTCCACCTGGCGTTTCAGGTTTGTCATGACCGCCTCGGCGGTGACGTCGCGCTCGCCGTTCGCCCGATAGACGGAAACGATTGGATTGTGGATCTTGTCTCCGATCAGGAGCCCCATCGGCTGGTCGGCGATCCGTCCCAGCATATCGAGAATGGCAAACTCGATCGTGGCCAGCGGCACCCAGAGCGCGAGGCTCTGCAACTTGTAGTTGCTTTGGTAGACGTAGACCTCCTCGAGCAGTTCGTCCAGATTCCGCGCATCCTTGCCGATGAAGAACGGCTGCAGCCGGTTCACCTGGATCGGATAGAGCGAAATCTGCTGGGAATTGTTCGAGACGGAAATGCCCTCGGCGCCGTCCTTGGAACGGACGCGGCACAGAAAGCTGCCGTCCAGCCGGAGCAGCTCCAGCGTTTCGATGATCACCGGCGAGGTGAAGTACTTCCGCTGCAGCACGGGTTGCTTGAGGATCTCATCCAGCTTGGCGTATTTCGCCTTGAGGGACTCATTGCCGCGGGTCGTGGCAGCGCGCGCTGAACCGGACAGGGCGGCGGCCGCACCCCCGACAAGGGCGCTTCCGAGAAAATTCCGACGATTGGTCTTCATAGTTTGGGGTGTTTACCGCGACGCGAGGTTTGACGGGTACGCCGCCAAAGCGTTCCGATCGGTTGAGGGACGCATTGAAATTGCTACCAAGTTGAAACCGCCATCCCCCCGGGGAAACTGTTTCCCTATTCAAACATTTGAACTCAACCGGACGGTGCGACCGTCGACCCAGGTACCCTCGAACAGCAGCCGCTGCGGAAAGAGGGGGACGCCTCGTTCCCCCCAGGTAATCATATTCGCCACCCGGGCCATCGCACCGGCTCCGACGGCGCGGGCGTTCTCGTCGATTCCAGCCAGCGTTCCGCTCCGGTCCGGAACGCTGAGCAACGCCAGCCCGACGTCACCGGGCACCGCCACACCCATTCGCTCGAGCGTTTGCAGTAATTCAGGGTGCCGGGTGATGATGGCATCGGGTTTCTCGCGCCGATACCATCGGCGAATCCGCGGCGCGTCCCATCGGCGCAGGATTAACGGACGCGGAAATTCCTTCTCACCCGTCTCCATCACCGTCACCAGATAGCCGCCCAGCCAGCTGCGTTCGACCCGGAGATTGGCCCGCTCGCGCAGCACCAATCCGATGCGCCGGTACCCCAATCGGACCAATTGCTGCACCGCGAGCTTGGCGGACCGAAAGTGGTGATTGGCCGTCAGGTGGAGTACGGGCGAGGCCAGACTCAATCCGATCGCCACGGCGGGAAACAGATCCCAAGGGAGCTTTAATTTGCGGGTGGGCTTCACTGCCGGCGCAATCAGCAATCCTATCGCTCCCAAGGTCTGCAATCGGCGGGTAACCCGCGCCACCGTCATCGACTTTCCTCCAATCCAGAAGGGCTGCAAAGCGTAACCCAGGGCGTCTGCACATTCCTGGGCGCCCAGGAATGCCTGTCGCGCCGTCGCCAGTTTCCTCCAGCCGGTGGCGGTGGGGTGATGCGTTATCCATGCGATTCGCGGACGTTCGGTTTCACGGCGGGACGACCGGCGATACTTGGAGAGTGAGCCGGTGAGGGCATCGGCGGCGTACCCGAGGCGAAGGGCGATTTGCTGGATGTGTTGCCTGGTGCTGTGACGCAGACGCGGATCATCACGCAGCGCCAGCGACACGGTGCTCAGGTGCACCCGCGCGGCCGCGGCGATTTCCCTCAGTGTTACGTGAGGGACCGAAGGCATGACTCGACTCGACCGGCGAAAAACATCTGGGGCGTGCGCCCACCATGGATCACGCCGGCAACGCGACAAGGACGAGCCAAATCGGACGGAATAAAGTCGAACCGTCCAGCCATCTTTCCACGATCATCCGCGTTGCAGCATCGACCGCGCGTCTTCCGTCCCGTACCCGTTTTCACGCCATGCCGGCACCGCAATATCATGTGACGCTTCGGGACGTGGCCCGCCAGGCCGGCGTCCACACCAGCACCGTTTCGCTGGGACTGCGCCAGGACCCCCGACTCCGGCCCGCGACCTGCGAACGAGTGCAACGGGTGGCTCGGGAGCTCGGCTACATCCCAGATCCGCTCCTCGCGTCACTGTCCAGCTTTCGGCGAACCGTCCGCCCGATTGCCTATCGGGCGACGCTGGCCTGGATCACCAATCACCCGACGCGCGACGGCTGGCGCGAACACTACCTGCTGCCGGAGTTCCACGCCGCCGCCGAGGAGACCGCCCGCGCCGCCGGCTACCGGCTCGACGAATTCTGGATGCGGTCGCCGGGAATGACCGGGCAGAGGGCGGCCCGAATCCTGCGTTCCCGCGGCATCAACGGCGCACTTGTCGCCCCGCAACCGGACGACGCCGTGGCCCTGGACCTGGACTGGTCCCTGCTTTCGTCCGTGGTTCTCGGATACACGCTCGGTTCCTCCGGGCTGCATGTCGCGTGCAACCATCAATTCCGCTCCATGCAGCTGGCTTTGCAACGGCTCGAGCAGCGGGACTACCGGCGCATCGGGTTCGTCCTGCTCCAGTCGTACCACGAGCGGGTAGACCACAACTGGCTGGCCGGCTACCTCGCGATGCAGGCGTCGCTGCCGTCAGCGCGGCGGCTGCCCGCCCTGATCCTGCCGCGCTGGGATCCGGACGAAACCGCCCGATGGATCCTGGAGCACCGCCCCGACGCCATCGTGACGCGTCATCATGAAATCAGGCCGGTGCTGGAACGCCTCGGCCTGGAGACGCCCCGGGATATCGGAGTGGCCTTCATGAATGTGGCGGATCAAAGCGGTCGGATCGCCGGAATTTTCGAGGACATCCCACGAGTCGGTGCCGGGGCGGTCGAATGGTTGATCGATCTTGTGCGACGGAATCAACGCGGCGTTCCCGCGGTCCCGCAACGGCTCGTGTTCGACGGCGTGTGGGTAGACGGTCCCACGTTGCGACCGGCCGGCCGGACCCGCGCAGCGAGACCTTTTTCAACTGTTTGAAATTCGCGGCAGTTTACCGCAACGACACCCCCGGCAGCCTGTGCGGGCTGAACCACGGCTGAACTCATGGACGAAAATCTCGTCCAGGAGAAAGATCAACGTGGGGCGGAATTCCCATGAGCCTACGCACCACTCTTCGCGACGTCGCCCGGCTCGCCGACTGTCACTACTCGACCGTGTCGCTGGCCCTGCGCAATCATCCCCGCATTACGCCCGCCACGCGGATCAAGATACAAGCGGCGGCACGCAAGCTGGGCTGCGCGCCCGACGCGATGCTGACGGCCTTGGCAGCGTACCGCACCACCCGCGCACCTCTCACCAGCCATCCGCCGATCGCCTGGCTAACCAATCATCGCACCCGGGACGGTTGGCGGCAGTACACCCCGTGCCACCTGGACTACTTCGAGGGTGCATCGGGTCGAGCCCGCGAACGGGGCTACAAACTCGAGGCGTTCTGGCTGGCCGAACCCGGCATGAACGGCCGGCGGATGGCGGACATTCTGCGCACCCGCGGCGTCAACGGCGTGCTGCTGCCGCCGCAGGAGGAAGTCTGCACAATCGACTTCGATTGGGCGAGTTTCGCCACTGTCACCTTTGGGCACACGCTGCTGCGGCCGCGATTGCACCTCGTGGCCAATCATGAGTATCGGACGATGGGCATTCTCTTCGCCGAGCTGAAACACCGGAATTACCGGGACATCGGCCTCGTCGCTCTCCGCGAACACGATGCCCGCGTGGATCACAACTGGCTCGCCGCCTACTTGATTGAACAACACCGCTTGGGTCACGGCCGCAAACTTCCGGCGCTGATCGTCGATCGCTGGAGCGATGACACCCTCCTGGAGTGGGTCGAGCGGCACCGGCCCGAGGTAATCGTGACCAAACTGCCTGAGGTGCTGGCCTGTCTGCAGCGGGCGGGTTATCGCGTGCCCGAGGATATGGGCGTGGCCTTTCACTCCCTGCATGAACGGACCGAAGGCCTGTCGGGCACCAAGAAAAACTCCTTCCAAATCGGGGTCATGGCGGTGGATGTCCTGGTCGACATGCTCCACCGCAACGAACGGGGCGCGCCGGCCAACCCGCAGCTGGTGATGATCGAGGGCTCCTGGGTCGAAGGCCGCACACTGCGGCCCCCCGCTCCCACCGAAGCCCAATTGCTCGCAACGCCGCTCGACGATGCCGGAATCGAACGGGAGTACGACGCGCCGCCGCGGATCGACAGAATGTCAACAGTTTGACCGGCGGTTCAATTTACAGCCCGCGC
The DNA here is from genome assembly GCA_038320495.1 of Opitutales bacterium. Classification (GTDB taxonomy): domain Bacteria; phylum Verrucomicrobiota; class Verrucomicrobiia; order Opitutales; family Opitutaceae; genus ER46. Next base: position 23,237 of record JBBQEG010000020.1, read on the forward strand.
TGCGGACTCCACGCTCGAAGCGTATCCGACACTCAAGGGCACGCCCCCGCCCCGGCCTCGATTGTTCAGCACCCATGCCCACCCTCCAACCCCGGTTGAATCAATCCGCCCGTCCCGTAGTTTCGCCGTTTTCGGCCCACATCTCGCCCATCGCTCCGGCTCCTCCACCAACCCATCCATCCTAACCGCCATGAACTCGCCGATCCGTCCGCACCCCGCCGCGCATCCCACCCCGCGCTTCCTCCCCGCCATCGCCCCCGCGCTTTTGTTTTTCTGCCTCGGTCTGCTTCCGACCGCCGCCCAGGAACGCCTCACCGGCATCGTCACCAACGCCGCGACAGGGCGAACCCTCGAGGGCGCCCGGGTGGCCATCCAGGGCACCAGCCGGGAAACCACGACCGACCAGCAGGGCGTATACAGTTTCACGAACCTCCCGGCCGCAGCCGTCTCGCTGTCAGTTTCCTACCTCGGACTGGAAACCACCCTGATTCCGATCGACCTGAAGGTCGGGCAGGCCAACCGCCACGACGTGAAGCTGACTTCTGAAATCTACAAGATGGGACAGTTTGTTGTGGCTGGCGAACGCGAGGGCAACGCCCAGGCCATCACCCTCCAGCGCCAGTCGAGCGGCATCAAGAACATCGTCTCCACCGACACGTTCGGCAACCTCGCCGGCAATCCGGCGGAACTGCTGGTGCGGCTCCCGGGCGTCGAGGGCGAGACCCAGGACGGAGACGTGCGGTTTGTCCGGATACGCGGAATCAACCAAAACCTCACGACGATCACGATGGATGGCAATCGGCTGCCCGACGCCTCGAACGTCGGCGGCAACCGCGAGTTCACTTTCCAGACGGTCAGTTCCGAAACGATCGAACGCATGGAGGTGGTCAAATCGCCCACGCCCGACATGGACGGCGATTCGATTGGCGGCGCGGTGAACATGATCAGCAAGAGCGGTTTCGACAGTTCGCCGGAACGCCGCATCCGCGGATCCTTTGGCGCCACGTGGCGGCCCTTCGACTCGCGGCCGACCCGCGCACCGCGCAATTACATGCTGTCCTATTCGGAGGTCTTCGGCGGCAAACTCGCCGTGGCGCTCAATCTCGGTTATCGCGGCATCTACAATCCCCAGGACGCCGTGCAGCAGCTACACCAGGCCGTCCCGAACGGTTCCACCGGTCCGGCCTACACCTACTCCGTCCAGTTCAATGATTCGCGCGAAGAGCAGAGCCGGCAGGGCGGCGGCTTGAGGCTGGACTACAAGTTGAGCGATTCCACACGGTTCTTCTTCAGCACGAATCGCACGAAGAACATCGAGCATCAGGGCGATCGCTACGCGACGTTTGCCACCAACCAGGTTGTCGCGACTCGCGATGCGGCGGGCAATCTGACCGGCACCGGCGGGATCGTTCCGGGCTACACAGAGCAATTCACAACCGTGCGACAAGTGGCGGCCAGCAATCTCGCAATGCGCTCCTACACGGCCTACAAGCTCGGCCAGATGACGACGTTCCAGCTCGGAGGCGTCCATCGCTACAAGACACTCGATATCGACTACGACGGCTACAAATCCGATTCGAAAAGCTATTTCGGCGGCCAGCGGAGTTTCATTCTGACGGTGCCAAACATCGGTTTCACCATCGACAAGAGTGGCGATCCCTACTTCCCCATCGTTAAACAAACGGCCGGAGCGGACATCACCAAAATCGAAAGCTACACCGGCAACACGTATTCCATCGGCCGGCTCGCGGGCTGGGATCGGTTCACCGGCGCGTCGTTGAATGTGAGGAAGAAGTTCGAGACCGAGTATCCGTTTTACGTGAAGACGGGTGTGCGTCTGCGCGAACAGACGCGCCAGAACGAAAACAATTCCTGGAGCGGCTCGTATGTCGGTCCCGATGGCGTCCAGGGCGTGAATCCGGCGACCGGCTTCAACGACGACGACCTTGGGCAGTTCGGGTTCGTGGGGCCGGGCGAATTCTCCACTCGGAAGACAGAATACCCGCACATTCCGCACCCGGCCTTTCCGGGGCGCACCAATCGGCTGCTGGACACCGCGCTCGAAACCAGCCCGCAGCTGTTCCGGCAGAACATCGCCGCCAACGTTCAGACGCAGCTGACGGGCAACCAGTCGTTCAAGGAGAACATCGACGCCGCGTACCTCATGGGCAACGTCGACATCCGCAAGTTCTCCATCCTGGCGGGAGTTCGTTTCGAGCGAACAAAAACGACCGGCACGGGCGCCCTGCAGGAAATCACCCCGACGGAGCGAGCACGCCGCGCCGCCTGGGTCGGTGCGGTGACCGACGCGGAACTGACTCGCCGGACCACCGCCGAATTCTCCGGTCGGCAGACGCGTTCCGGCGATTACACGGACGTCCTCCCCGGCGTTCATTTCAAATACTCTCCTATCCCCGGGTTCGTGACGCGCCTCAGTTTCGCCAAGAACATCGGTCGCCCCAACATCGGCCAGCTCATCCCGCGCACCAACGTCAACTACGACACCCAGACGCTTTCCTCGAGTAACCCGAGCCTGCAGCCCCAGATCGCGAACAACTATGACCTCTCGCTGGAATACTATTTCGAGCCGGCGGGCACGGTCTCGCTGGGCGTCTTTCGCAAGGACATCAAACAATTCATCTACACCGCGGGCGGCGCCACCGTCGGTGCCGGGGCCGACAACGGATTCGACGGCCAGTATGCCGGCTTCGCTTTCACGACCCAATACAACGGCGGTTCGGCCAAGGTCGAAGGCTTTGAGCTCAATTACGCCCAGCAGTACACTTCACTGCCTGGTTTCTGGGCGGGCTTCGGCGTCTTTGCGAACTACACCCGGATGCGCACCGAGGGCAATTATGGTGCGGGTAATGCCATTTCACTTACGCCAAATCCGGTGGGCAAGGTCGCCGGCTTCAACCCGGAGACGGCCAACGGAGGCATTTCCTACATCCGTAACAACGTCACACTGCGGCTCAGCGCCAACTATCGGACGCGCTTTCTCGCAACCTACAACGTGATCGAATCGCGGCAGATTTACCGAGTGGCGCGCACCCAGGTCGATCTCAAGATGCTGTACACGATCTCGAAGCGCTTCGACGTCTATCTCGACGTGAACAACCTCCTGAATACCTACGATCGTCAGTCGGAATTCCTCGGCGGTCGCCCGGAGCGCATCTACTGGTTGTCGCCCTCACTCATCTTCGGCACCAACATTCGGCTGTAATCGGACGCGGTGACAAATCGATGCCGGAGGCGGGCCGGCTTCACCTCGGAGAGTGGCTGCTTTATATACGGTGGCTAGTTCCTGAGCCTGGCGTGAACCGCCAAAAGTATTGTCGGCTACACCAAGCTGCCAGGTGGCAAACTGCTCTGGAATGAGGATCACCCGAGCCTGCAGATCCACGCTTTTCCATCCACTGAGCTAGCGTCCGCGTCTTCACCGTTTCTATACGCTTCGTTTGTTTCGGCCAGCGCGCGCTCCAGGCGGTCGGCTTGCTGGGCGGACACCATGGACGCCCAGCTGGAGAGAACCCGACGAAACGATCAAAAGGAGTCAAACTTTGCACTTTGCAATCTTTTGAAGTGTGGTTGGACCATCGTAGGCGTGGCGCGAGGTTCGAACCGACAGGTAGTTGATAGACAAACCAGAGTGATGGGTTACACATACGGAAACGATGCGGTGGAAAAATGTAACCGATGCGGAAGAGATTACTCGATTTGTTCTGCTGGCGCAGAGAGCCCGCTATACGGTGACGGAGCTGTGCGAACAGTTCGGCATCAGCCGCAAGACCAGGTACAAGCACCTGGAGCGCTACGCCGCGACGGGCTTGAAAGGCTTGCAACCGCGCAGCCATCGCCCGCACGCGTTTCCGCAACGCACGGACGAAGCAATGGAAGCGATGATTGTTGCTGAACGCCGGCTGCATCGCACGTGGGGACCGAAAAAGCTGCACAAGATTTTGCAGGTGAAGCACGGGATCGAATCGCCGCCAGCCCGCAGCACCATCGGCCAGATTCTGCGGCGCCACGGCCTGAGCGTGCCGCGTCGGCGCAAACCCGGACTGTTTCGCGCGCTCAACGACGGGCTGGGCTGGTTCAACCTGGGCAGCGGCCAGCGCTGCGATTCGCTAACGGTGTGCGACCGTTACAGCCATTATGTGCTGGGTCTGCGTGCGCGGGGGCCCGACCAGCAGTTCAAAGGCACGCTGCACGCCTTCCAATGCCTAAGGCCGTGGCACCCAGCCAAATTGTCAGTCGAAAACTGCCGAGGGCCGACCCACCCTTCGCCTGCCATCGGCACGGTCTCTCGATGCGCCGCGATGAAGAAAACGACCACTGCGTCAAACCCGTGCCTGGCAAGCCAGCTCAATATGAGTAGTCCGTTCCGATAGTGCCGGCTCGTTAGCACCTGTCGCGCCACGCCTGCCATGGTCCAACGCTCTTCAAAAAATTGCAAAGTGCAAAGTTTGACCCTTTTGATTGTTCCGACTTCAATCTCTTGCTCTTTCGCAGTCGGCACGTCCGCGAGGTCCGGGTGTCGATTCGCTCCGAGGATCGACACGGCGCGGATTTGTCGGTCGGGCGGCGCATCCGGCGGCGCACGATAGTTGAGGTACTCGGCGAGTG
>JBBQEG010000021.1:0-27479 GCA_038320495.1 Opitutales bacterium
GTCGTGAAGGCCCCGGCGATCACGATCTTGCCGTCGGACTGCAGGGCCATGGATTCGATCAGTCCGTTGACGTTCGGATCGAAAGTGGTGTCGAGGGCGCCGTTGGCATCGATGCGGGCCAGACGATTACGGGCGACGTTATTGATGGTGGTGAACGAGCCGGCGATCACGACGCGTCCGTCCGGCTGTACGAGGATGCTGGATACGGCGCCGTTGGGGCGCGGGTTGAAAAATTGATCGAGGGTACCGTTCGCGTTGAAGCGAACCAGATTGCCGCCGGTGGTGTTGTCCAGATTGGAGAAAGCGCCGCCGAGCACCACGGAGCCGTTGGCCTGCACGGCGATCGCCTGGATCTGTCCGCTCAGGCGGCTCGCGCCCGCGGCGAAGGCCGTACGCAGCGTGCCGTTGGCGTTCAACCAGGCAAAGCCGGCGAGTTGCGAGGCAATGGGGGCGCCGCTGAGCCGAAGGGCGACCGCGTTCACGGGGCCATCGGTTGCAAGGCTCGGACTGAAACTGGCGTCCGGGGTGCCTTCCGGGTTAAAGCGAGCGATATTCGTGCTGCGTGAGCCACCGAGGTCGGAGAAATTCCCCACGGCAATAACCTTGTTATCCGGCTGAACGGCGAATCCGTTAACCACGGCGCCGGTGGAGCCACCCGCGGCGGGATCGAAGGCGACGTCGACCATGCCGTTGGCATTCAAACGCGCAAAGGTGGAACGTGTGATGCGAGCGGGCGCACCGATCGGATGCAACGAGGTGAAGTTGCCGCCGATATAGAATTGTCCATTCGGCAGGACTCGCAACGAGTCGACCCGGTTGCCGGCCTGCTCATTGAGATCGAGGTCGAAAGTGGCGTCGACCGTTCCGTCGGTATTCAGGCGGGCCGCGTATTTTCGCAGCGTCCAATCGGGCGCATCATTCGGCTGAAACGTGGTGAACGGGCCACCCACCAAGAGGCGGCCGTCGGATTGCAGCGCGAGGACCAGCACGTTGCGGTTGGCGTTTGGATTGTACGCCTGATCGACTGCGCCGTCGGGATTGAGCCGGGCGATGAAACTGCGCGTGGTGGGGGTCGTTTCGCCCGTACCCTGAATGGCGGTGAAGGCGCCGCCGAGAATGGCTTTGCCGTCGGACTGCACGGCGATCGCGCTCACGCGGGCGTTGACACTGGCGTTGTGCGCGCTGTCGAGCGTGCCGTCGGCATTCAGCCGGGCGACGAAACCACGACCGAAGGTCTGGGCCGAGGTATTACTGGAAGATCCCGGGGCAAGGGAATTGAACTGGCCACCGATGAGAATCTTGCCGTCGGATTGGAGCGCAAGGGCGCTGATTCCGGAATTGGGCGCGGGGTCGAATGCCGTATCCAGCGTGCCGTCGGCGTTGAGCCGCAACAAATTCGGGCGGCGCGTCTCCGATCCGCGAGCGGGGGTCACCGTGGTGAACGTACCGCCCACCAGGATACGATTGTCGGGCTGCAGCAGGATCACCCCGGCCGGGCCATTAAGCCCGGTGGTGAATTCCGAATCGATCGTTCCGCTGGGATTGAGGCGCGCGAGGTAATTGCGTGTCTCGCCACCCACAGTCGTAAAAGTGCCGCCGATAATCACCTTGTTGTCCGACTGAATCGCCATTGTCAGGACGCGGCTATTGACGTTCGGATGGTAGGTGGGATCGACGGTGCCATCGGCGTTGACGCGGGCGACATAGTTGCGGGCGACGCCACCGACGCTGGTGAACGTGCCTCCGATGACGACTCGACCGTCGGACTGCGTGACGGAGGCGAGCACCCGGCCGCCCGCATCGAGTTCAAAATTGGTATCGAGCGACCCTTCCGCGTTGAGCCGGGCGAGACGGTTACGGACGACGGGGGTGACCCCGTTGCGCGGAATCGCACTCGTGAAGTAACCACCAATGATGACTTTGCCGTCGTTTTGGAAGGCGAAGGCATCCACCAAACCGTTCACCGCGGGGGCGAACCCGCTATCGAGCGAACCATCCGCATTAAAGCGAGCGACGAAGCTGCGCGAGAACGTGTCGCTGCCTCGCCCCCAGACGTTGCCGAACGAGCCGCCGACGAGAATTCCGCCATCGGGCTGGACCGTAATTGCCATGACGCTGCCGTCGGCGCGTGGGATGAATTCGGAATCGAGGGTCCCATCGACGTTCAGACGAGCGATGCGCTGGCGCCCGGCAGGGGCGGTGTCGCCCACCGGCTGAAGGGTGGTGAAGTAACCGCCGAGGAGAACCTTGCCATCGCGTTGGACGGCAAGGGTGGTGACGCCGTTGTTGGCATCAGGATTGAAACCGGCGTCGACCGTGCCGTTCGAATTCAACCGGGCGATCCGATTGCGGGTCGTGGCCGTGGCATCCGCGGCGGGATGAATGCTGGTAAACCCACCTCCGACGATGAGCTTGCCTTCAACGTGTGAAGCGAGCGCCAGCACGATGCCGTTCGGGCGCGGATTGAACGCGGTGTCGAGTGAACCATTGGCATTAAAGCGCGCGAGGTGATTACGGTCGACCGCGGCGGCGAGGCCATTCGGCTGGGCGCTGGTAAAGGAACCGCCCACCACGACCTGACCATTCGGTTGCAGCAAGAGGGCGTACACCTGGGGAAGCAGCGAGCCGCTGACGTTCGGGTTGAAGCCAGCATCAACGGAGCCATCGGGATTCAGCCGGGCGACGCGTCCGCGCGCGATTGTGGCTCCGGTGCCACCGGGTTGCAGCGAGGTGAAATCGCCACCAATGAGGATGCGGCCATCGGGTTGCACGACGATTGCCCGCACCGGGCCACTGGCGGTCGGGTTGAAGGTGAGGTCGACGGAGCCGTCCACATTGAGCCGGGCGATATTACTCCGCGAAATCGCTCCACCGGTCGGAGCGGTAAACGCGGTAAACTGACCGCCCACGATGACCTTGCCATCCGCTTGGGTCGCGAGCGCGTACACGTTGCCATTGACGTCGGGATTGAAGCCATCGAGGGCCGACGGCCCCTGGGCCAAGGCGCTGGCGAGCGCGCACGTGATGGTGATCAAGAACGCGCCAAGAAGTCGGAATGGGCGCGTGGCAACCCGGGGAAGCGGAGCAATGAACATGGAAAAAAGGACCGGACAGTGCAGGTTGGGAGAAAGGGAGCGAAGACGAGAGCCGGCGAGGTTGGGCGGCGCCGCGGCGCAAGGCAAGCGAGGCGATGAGTCGACGTAACGACGACCATTCGCCATGAAAGTTGGGGTGGATTTATTGAAACCGGACAAGCATGAATCGAGGAAGATGCGTCGAAGCAGCCGATAAGAGCGCAGCCCCACGCGCCGGTTCCGGAAAACTGCATTCCGCCATCCCGCTTGCGAAACGCCAGTTACCCGCTAGCCTCCCGTCGCCATGAAACTTCCCCGCACTCTTGCCCTTATGTCCCTATTCTCCCTGCTCTTTGGTGCCGCTCAAGCCGAGCCGCTCAAAGTGGGCGACAAAGCCCCGGCGGTCACCGCCACCACGGATTCCGGCTCCACCCTGAACCTCGGCGACGTGTACAAGAAGAACGACTACACCTTGGTCTGGTTCTATCCGAAAGCGCTCACCGGGGGTTGCACCAAGCAGGGTTGCTCGCTGCGCGATGCGAGTGCCGAGCTGACAAAAAAGGGCGTCGCCATCATCGGCGTTAGCACGGACACCGTCGCCAAACAGAAGGAGTTCAAAGAGACGAACAACTTTCCGTTTCCCCTGCTCGCAGACACCGAAAAGACGGTGGTGAAGGGCTTTGGCCAGCCCGGTGTGGCCCTCGCCGGTCGCGAGGCCTACCTGATCAATCGCCAAGGCAAAGTTGTCTACTACGACAAAGGCCAAACCGAAAAGCAGGCCGAGATGGTGCTCGCGTTCCTGAATTCCAAGAAGAGCTAATCATTTAAGGGGGATCGACGGGCCATTCCCGTCGTCGCACCACCAGCGCGCCCATTGGCGCGCTTTTTTTTCGGTACACTCAACGGATGTCCGCTCACCCCGATGTGATCATCGCTGGACTTGGCGCCATGGGAAGCCAGGCGCTGGTCGAGTGCGCCCGTCGCGGCTTGCGAGCCAGTGGTTTTGACCGCTTCGCCCCCCCGCACGATCGGGGGTCAAGTCATGGCCGGTCGCGAATTATTCGAGAGGCGTACTTCGAGGATCCCATTTACGTTCCACTCGTCCAACGAGCTTACGAACGCTGGGCCGAACTCGAGGCCGAGACACGGACGACGCTCCTTCGCCGGACCGGTGGGCTCTGTTACGGCCCAGCTGGCGGGGCGCTGGTTTCGGGGGCACGGCGAAGTGCCGAACATCATCGGATCCCGCACCAGTCGCTCACGGCTGAGCAGATCCGGTCCCGCTTCCCCGCATTAAAGGTGTGCGACGACTGGGTCGGTGTGCTTGAGCCACGCGCCGGAATGCTCGCACCCGAGGCTGCGATCGCAGCGGCCCTCGACTTAGCCAGGCGATTGGGCGCAACCGTGCAGCCGAACGAAAGCGTGCTGCGCTGGCGACAGGAGGGTGATGGCGTGGTGGTGACAACCGAGCGCGGCACCTACCGGGCCTCCCACCTGATTATTTCGGCCGGAATGTGGGTGCAGGATCTGGTGGAGGAGCTCGCGCGCCCGCTCACGGTGCAGCGAAACGTCCTTTACTGGTTCGCCCCGGCGTACGATCCCGCTCTTTTCGGGCCAGAGCGGTTGCCTGTTTTCCTCGGGGAAATCCAGCCAGGAGTCATTTGGTATGGTTTTCCGGATACGGGCGACGGCATTAAGATTGCGCTGCACCATTTTGGACCGACCACCACACCGGAATCCGTGGACCGAGTGGTGCATCGCTCGGAGGCAGCACACCTCCGGTCACTGCTGGAACGCTTCCTTCCGGCGGCGAACGGCCTCCTCCGCGAGGCCAAAGTGTGCACGTACACCAACGCTCCCGACCACCACTTCATCGTTGACCGACACCCCTCGGCCGACCGAGTGATGGTCGCATCACCCTGTTCGGGTCATGGATTCAAATTCGCGAGCGCCCTCGGCGAGGTGCTGGTCGATCTCGTTGAAAACAAGGCGAGCCGGTTTGACCTCACGCCCTTCTCTCTAGGCCGAGCCAAGTTGAAGGTTCAGACGAACGTGGACTAGCTTGGTCGACAGATCGCCGCGACGGAGCCCGTGTGATCCGCCTTACAGTTCGTGATCCGGCGAGCTCATCAGCACACTCGCGCCGGGATCCACCCGCACGCGCTCCAGCCAGTCACGCAAAAGCCCATTATGCGCCGGATGGTCCATCGGCCACGGTGCGGCCACGAGGTCGATCACGTGCAGCGCACCATCCGCGCCCCGGGCGAAGTTGCGCGCATGCATGTCGGCGACCAGCCATGGCGTTCCGTTGAGAAAGAGCAGTCGCGGATGATCCCGATCGGCGCGGAGAAAACGCGAAGGGATCGGGATCAGTTCGTGCGGCAGCACCTTCGAAGTATCCGCTCCTTGCGGCAACGATTCCCCACGGGCTTGTTTCACCACCAACACGCCCTCAGGCGTGATACCCAGGACCTCGGTAGGCATGCCGATCTCGTGCACGATCAGAAGCTTGGCGAGCAACAGTGAGTAGGTGGCCGGAACGGCCGTCGCAATCAGCACGTTATCCTCGCCGCCGGAAAAGCGGAATGCTGATCCGACCGCGCCGCCTTCCCGAAAATAGAAGAACTTGTAGATCGAGCCATCACGGCTCTCGAACGCCAGCGCTTCCACCCCGGCGCCAATTTTGACGACCTCCGCCGTGTTCGTTTCAAAAAGGTCTTCGCCGTCGGGCTTAAAACCGAACGGATCCAAGTGCACGAAGGGTAACAACTCACGAAAGCGCCGGAGCGCCGCACCAAACTCCGCCCAACTTCCTCCCGCCAGTTCCAGCAGGCTTACGTCGTCTTCGGGGAGGACCGCGAAGTCCCGATCTTGATCTGCGACAATACCGCATTGTCCTGCTGCTTCGACCATGAGATCGAACGTTCGAAGTCTTTCCCAGTGACCACCCAAAAGAGCGAGCCGTGCGGTTTCGCCAGGGAAAGTGGAGCCCTGGAGACATGTGGCTTGGCCAGTGAAGGGGTCTTGCATTCGTCTTCGCTCATGTCAGCCGAACCGTCGAAGCTCCGCTCCTCGAACGCAACCGGAAGTTATCGGAAGTTGTCGACACGTTATTGGTCGCCGAAGCGGGCCCGTCCGCGCGTCAAAGCGCCGCCAGCAAACCGCCGTCCACGCCGAGAATCTGGCCGTTAACGAAGTTGCTGGCGGGTGACGCCAAGAACACCGCGGCGCCCGCCAACTCGTGTGGCTGCCCCCACCTTCCCGCGGGGGTGCGGCTGCAGATCCACTGGTTGAATTCCACGTTCTCGACCAACGCTCGATTCAACTCGGTCACGAAGTAACCGGGAGAGATGCCATTCGCCTGAATACCGTGTCGGGCCCATTCCACGGCCATGGCGCGCGTAAGCATTTTCAATCCGCCCTTCGAGGCCGCATAGTTGCCAATCGTCGGCCGCGAAACCTCCGCCATGACGGAGCAGATATTGATGATCTTGCCCGCGCGACGCTCGATCATGCGGGAAACAACCGCCCGCGCGACCAGGAAGGCGCTGGTGAGATTGGAATCGATCACGGCCCGCCACTGCTCCTCTGTCATCTCGGCGAGCGGTGCACGCCGCTGAATGCCGGCGTTGTTAATCAGGATATCGATCGGGGAAAACTCCTGCTCCACTCGCTCGACCGCCCGCTGGCACGCGGCTCCGTCGGTGACATCGAAGGCCGCGGTCGTGACGCGCGCCCCTTCACTGCCAAGCGCGGCCGCTGCGCGGGCGAGTTTCGCCTCGTCGCGTCCATTTAACACCACCGCCGCCCCGGCCTGCGCGAGCCCCCGCGCCAAAGCCAAACCCAGGCCCTGACTCGAGCCTGTGACAAGAGCGGTGCGCCCGGTGAGATCAAACAAAGGATTGGTTCCAACCATAGGGAAGCCGCTCGTTCGCGGCTTCCAAAGTTGATCACCGAAGCCAACCCGGCAGGCGATCCATTTATTCAGGATGAAACCGATTCCATGAGGATAAATTCGGATCCACCGCGCTCACGCTATCACACTCCACCTTTCACGCGCAGGAGTGGAATCGGTGATTACTTGAATTTGTCCCGCATCGCTTGAATTCCCGGGATCCTTCCCATTAACGCGGCATGTTGCGGATCGAAGTACTGCACGAGCGAACGCTGTTGCCGCCCCACGAGAATGGTAAAGATATACCCGTCGAAGCCCGGACCTCGCACGGTCGGGTGGTAACCCCGGTCGATCAGGAACGTGTCGCCGTGTCGGGTCATACCCACCTTTGGTTCGGCTTCGTCGCCATTATAACAAAACTGCGCGCCAAACCCGTTTTCCGGCCGGTAGCGATAATGATAGATTTCCTCGAAATCCGTCTCGTCGGGCGGCCGCTCGGTGTCGTGCTTGTGCGGTGGATACCCGGACCAGCAACCCTCATCGCCATACAGCTCACTCACCAACAACCTCCCCGAACGTCCGGCGCCATTCTGGCCGAGAATATGGCAAATCCGACGCCGGGAATGGGTTTCCGGGGACCCGACCACGACCTCCTCGACCTCTTCCGGAGTAATGCGAAACGGAGCAAACGGTTGTTCGCAGGCGCCCCCCGCGACGGCAACTTCCGTGCCGTCGCGCAAGGCCCGCACCGTCACGCGTGGACTCGTGCCGCAATAAACCGAATCCGCCGGACCATCCCAGATATCCGCCCGGTGCCCCACGTTTTTAAACTCCTGCGCCGCGGCCGCAATATCAGCACGGCCGGACAGCACCACGCACAGCAACTCGCACTCTGGCACATCAAGGGTGCGGGCCTGGCCCGCATCCAGGCGCAGGAGGTTGAAATAGCTGAGCGTGAGGTCGCCCCCACCAGGGGCCACCAGGGGAGCGTTACGGTTGTCTCGAGCGCGAATAAGCTTGGGCATAACACACGCCGACAATGCGCCGGATCAGGCCGGGTTGCCTGAGCCTCAACACGTCGTCGGAGCGAAAAAAATCATGGGCGTTCGCCGCAAAGTCCAGCCCGGGAACAGGTCGGTCTGCCCCGAATGCCGGTACGAAAATCCCCTAAGACAGCCGAGGAAATCTCCGATTATTCTCCGGAAGCAAATAGAGGAACCCGAGGCCGAGGGGCCGATCGCCAACGCCACTTCATCCCTTTCGTTTCCGCTTCTGTGCAAAACGGCTGTGGTTCAAAACAATCCGCGAACCCGGCGGTAAAAATAATTATAGCGTCTACCCTCCCCCATGCACGTCAGCCACGATACGAGCCATGGCGTCCTGTTCGATTTCAATACTGCGCACCAAGGCCAGCTGTGTGCGGGCCCGCACGAGATTATGCTCCGGGGATTTGGTCCGGAAATAGATATCGCCCTGTAGATAGTCGGCGAGAAAACGAATCCCGACTTCAAACGTCATGAGCTTACCGGCGAAGCCAAGATGCGCCCGCTCGGTGGCGTTCAAAGCATCGCCCGCGGTCTCCAGATATCCGGAAACCAGGGCGCGATAGAGCGGCAGCTTAAGGTGCATCTGCGTGGGATCGGGGTCATCCTCCGCCGTCGAACTCGCGGAGGTCCGGACCAAGTCACCAAAATCATACAGCGGAAGTCCGGGCATGACCGTATCCAAATCAATCACCGCGACGCCGCGACCGGTCACATCATCGAGCATCACGTTGTTGATCTTGGTGTCGTTATGGGTGACGCGCTCGCGCACTTCGCCGCGGGCGAGCAGTCCCAGGAGCACGTCGGTGTCGGCCTCCCGCACGAGTGCGAATTCGATTTCCGCCAGCGCGTTCACGGCGCGATTACACGTATCCGCCGCGATCGCTGCGCGCAGGTCCTCGAACCGGGAGCGCGTATCGTGAAACCGCGGAATCGTCTCATGAAAACGCCCGCCAGGAACGTCGACCAACTGCGCCGAAAATTCGCCAAAGGCCCGGGCGGCTTCGCGCGCCTGGGACTCACTCGTGACTTGATCCACGGTGTGCGCGCCTTCGATGAAATCGTACGCCCGCCACCAATCGCCGGACGCGTCCTGCAGCACCGGCTGCCCGTCGCGCGTGAGCACCAGCGCGATGGCCCGCGGCGATTTTCGCCCAATATGCGTCGTGACCCGCCGGATATTATCCATCAACGCGGGGACGTTCTTGAAGATGCGATGATTGATCTTCTGAAAAATATAGCGTCGGGGACCGTTGTCATCGGCCATGACCACAAGCAGCGTTTGATTGATATGCCCGTTGCCATACGGCGCGGCGGATACGAACCGTCCGCGCACGGCAAAAGCGGCGACAATGGGTTCGAGACTGGGCGGCGTGGCGACGTGGCTCATGCGAAAGGTGAGGCCGGAGACGAACGGCCAAATCCAAGCTGCCCTCAACTATAAACGCGCACCGCTCAGTCCAGCGCCCGCGGGACGACCAATCCTTGGCTTTACCAAAGCTCATTCGGATACTGACCGGCCTGCACCAGCGCCGCGATCGCCGCCTGCACTCGCGGTTTGTCGTCCCGGTAGGTCACGCCAAACCACGTGCTCTCCGTGGGCAACACCTGCACAGTCGCGCCGCCCCGGCCGATCAGCGCTGAAACCGCGGCCGGCAGATAGAACTCGGCCTTGAGTTCGCTCCCTCGGGTCGCGAGGAATTCCTGAAATTGCGCATCAAGCCCGGGAAACATGGCCGGAGTAAAGCCCCAGCAGTTCATCGAAACAATTTCGTCCCCGGAAAATTTCCGCCTCGCACCGACTTCATCCGCGGCAATTCCGACCTGCTCGACGATCGATTGCAGCCGACCGTCCGTGCCGGCGGTCGTGATGCCGCGGGAAACCACGCCGTGCTCGGACAGAGTCTTCGCAAGGCGGAAGCCCACCATCGCAAACTCACCGCCCTTACGACCGGTCAGGAAGGTAGCGAGCTGCGCAAACGAATCCGCCCCGTAGAAGTCGTCCGCATTGATGACGGCAAAATTCCCCGTGATGGCTTCCCGGGCGCACCAGACGGCGTGGCCCGTCCCCCATGGTTTCTCCCGTCCTTCCGGCACGTGGACTCCGGTCGGCAGGGCGTCCAATGACTGATAAACATAATCGACCGCAACCCGCCCCGCGTAACGCCCGCCCACCTTTTCGCGAAACAGCGCCTCAAAGTCCCGGCGGATCACGAACACCACCCTCGTGAATCCCGCGCGCAACGCGTCAAACACCGCATAATCGAGCACGGTTTCTCCAGAGGGGCCGACCGGATCAATCTGTTTCAGGCCGCCGTAGCGGGAACCCATGCCGGCGGCGAGAACGACAAGCGTGAGAGACATTGGGCCAAGAAGCCGGACCCCGCACTTTCGGTCAATAACGGGTGCAGAAGTGAGACAGACATTCCTGTCTGTCATCGGTCTTCCGAACGACCAACCAAACAAGCAGGAATGCCTGTTTCACTCTCTGTCCCCTACCCGCCCCAGATCTTCTTCTGCACGTCCACAAAGCGTCCGACAATCGGTCCATGATTCGGATGCCGGCCGCCCGTGATCCGCTGCCGCGCGCCGATCCA
Organism: Opitutales bacterium; assembly: GCA_038320495.1. Classification (GTDB taxonomy): domain Bacteria; phylum Verrucomicrobiota; class Verrucomicrobiia; order Opitutales; family Opitutaceae; genus ER46. Next base: position 10,610 of record JBBQEG010000021.1, read on the forward strand.
TACATCGCGGATCGCCCGCCGCTCCAGCGAATACAGAACATGCGCGAGCAAGGTCTCCGCATCCGCTCCCGCCAGCGAGGGATCGAACACATTAACCGTAAAAAAGTCCGCGGGCCGCCCTACTTCCAAGGCGCCGCTCGTCGCACCGAGGCTTCGCGCACCCGTGACTGTCGCCGCGTGAAACAACGCCGTCGCGGCGTCACCCGGCAGGCCCACCGCCCCCTCCGGACGGGTGCGAAGCGCATAGTCGAGTAGCCGCGCCTCGCGCAGCAGATCGATCTGCACCTGTCCATCACTACCCAGCGCCACACCTGCTCCTGCGACGATCAGTTTCTCGACGGCGGCGGAGCCGAGACCCGCGTGGTATTCAGAACTTGGACACACACAGACCGTGGCCCGGGCCGCGCCGAGCAACGCGATCTCATCGGTCGTCAGATGCACCGCGTCCACCGCCGTGAAGCGTTTGTCGACGATGCCGTGTTCACTCAACAACGCGAGCGGCGTCCGCCCAAATTCGGCCGCACACGCAGCGTTTTCCGCGGCCGTGGTCGAAACGTGGGCGTGCAAACGCAGCCGTTGGGCGCGCGCATACGTAGCGAGGGCTTTGAACGCATCGAGCGGCACGTGAGCGAGGGAATAAGCTCCGACGCCGAGCGACACTTCATCGGCGGGAAACGTTTTCTCCCCCACCACGCGCAAGGCCTCCGTCTCGCGGAGAAACTGATCCACGCTCGCGCTGCGAAACCGATCGGGACTTATCGTTCCCGACGAAGCTCCCGCACCGGGAGCGTCGGCCTGTCGTTCGGGACGGAGCGACAGCACATTCAACAGCACGATGCGGATCCCGACGTCATGCGCCGCGCGCATCACTTCGCGGGCCAGAAAACCCGGCTCCGGCGAGGGCGAGCCATCGGGTTGATGATGCAGATAATGAAACTCGCCGACGCACGTGATGCCCGAAAGGAGCATCTCCAAAAACACCATCCGCGCGGTATCAAAAAAATCCTCTGCCCCGAGTCGCGCCAGCGCCCGGTCATGCGCTTCACGCAGGCCACTCCGCAGATCCCGTTCGCCGCGGCCCCGACTTTCTCCGCGACCTCGCAACACGCGTTGGAACGTATGCGAATGAGCATTCACGAGCCCGGGCAACACCGCTTGCCCGGCCAGCCGGCGCGCCAACGCCAGATCTGCCGGCTCGCGGGAGAACCGGGTGATCCGACCGACTGCATCCGCAAAGAACGCGACGCCCGATTCAAATTTCTCCCCGGTATAGACCCAGTCCGGATACCAGCCCGACTCGGTCGCGCCATGCGGCACGCCGGACTTCACTTGCAACGGAACCGGCCGTGGTTCCGCGCGCCGTTCCGGCGCTGGGCGATTACTTCCCGAAGGCGGCGGCGCGGAACCGGGCCGACCGCCTGGTTGCTGCGATGGATGCGACCCGGGGCCGGAGGGTCGGGGACGGGAATCGCGCGGCTGCCGCGAAGAATGGGGGTTACGTTCCATGCGAGAAATCGCGCCAACAATGCGCACTCCGACATGCGGCGCGCTCGTCGTGCGTTTCAAGCCACAATCTTCCGAACCGACCACCGACTCGTCACCACGCGGGTGCCGTCGGCGAATTCCACCAGGCAACTATTCAGCCGTCCGCGCGCCAACACCCGGCACCGCTGGCCCTTGCGGTCCGGCAGGCGGGTCTTGATTCGCCAGACGTAGAAGGTCGTCATTGCCCAGCAGACCAGTCCCCCGACGCTCCTGTTCGAGGAACGCACCGATTTCGCAGAAGCGAAGCGGACCGGTTGGTATTTCTGGGGTGTCAGCGAAAAATTCGGTCGGCCGAACCGTTGCCGATCACGGGAGCTGACCAAAAGGACGGCGCCCGAAAGCGCCGTCCCGAGTTGCTCAGAACTTGGATCCCACGGAAATAAGGAAGCTCCGCGGATCGCCGAATGCGCCGAAGTTGCCCTCACGGTAGCGCTCATCCGTCACGTTTTTGGCGTTGAGCTGCACCACCGCATCACGACCGACGAGCTTGAATCGATACTGAAGCATCAGGTCGACGGTGGTATAGGCCGGCATCTTGACGACGAGGTTTGGATCCGATGCAAACCGAGCTGAAGAACTGTCCCGAATACCACCGCCGAACGACCAGCCATTCAACGCGCCTGAGCGAACATCGTACTTCGTCCAGACCGAGATCACGTCCTTGGGAAACGCGGCCAAGGGCAGCCCCACCCGGCCCGGATTGGTCGAAGCCACGGTCTCCGCCTTGGTCGCATGGGAGTAGCCGAACATGATTTGCCAATTCGCCTGCGGGTTAAACGAGAGATCAACCTCGATCCCCTGTGACTCTTCTGCGTCACCGTACGTGAACCAAGGCTGCCGCGCCGTGGCGACCTCGCGTGCACTGTCGCGGGAGGAGATGTCCTCGCGCTTCACGCCATAGAACGACAACGAACCAGCCAGCCGGCCGCCGAGCAGGGATGATTTGAGGCCCACATCAAAGCCCTTGCCTTTCACCGGATCGAGCCCGCGGCCATCCGCGTCCGCGCCGAGTTGGGGCTCGAGGGACTCGGAGTACATGGCAAAACCAGAAAGCTCAGGGGTGAATTTAACCAGCGCCCCGTAAAGGGGCGTGTTGGCGCGGGTCGTGGGCGTGGAAATTTCCGGATTGGTCACGGCGCGCTCATAGTACGTGGCGCGTGAATACTCATTGCGACGCCCGCCAATGATCGTCCGGACGCGGCCCTCGAAGAACTCAGATTGAAGACCAATATAGTAGCCAATAAGTTTTTCAGCGCGCCGGCGGGAGATGTTCCAGGTTTCCGGGCTGGCGGCGCGTTCCTGAGGAGCATTGCGCTGGACTTGCGTGCGCGGATTCCACACGGCGAAAGCACCATAGCGGCCATCCTGAAACCGATTCGCGGTATCGAACCAACCTGGCGTATCCTGATAAACGCGCTGCGACTCCTGACCAAAGGAAAGTGTATGGCTCGTCGGACCCAGGGCGAGACGATAGGTGAACTTGTTATCGAAATTATACGAGTCTCTATAATTCGCAAAATTACCGAAGCGGAAGCGGACGGTGCCATCCGCCAGCGGCTCCTGATCGCCGCCGATCGAGCGCAGGATTTCAAAGTCATCGATCGCGAAATTCCATTGCAGTTGATACACCAGGCTGTCTCCGATCTTCTGAGTATACTCCACGTCGGCGGTGTAGGATTGATAGAACGAATACGTTCCATCGCCCATGGTTACCTTGCGCCCGTAAGGATCATCCCCGCCGAACACCGGCGCAAAAATATCGAAGGTCGGAGCACTGCTGAAGCCGTTGGCATTGAGCCAGGCACGCGGAGCCTGGCCGGCCGGAACGGCGGCGTTATATAGATAACGGGAATTGCTGCGGAGCACCGCCGCGGACTCGCGGTCCTGGTTCACGCGCCGCACCGTTTCAAGATCGACCGAGAGCAGACCGGCCTTGAAAACCTTCCAGGCCACGGCGCCCCCGATATAATGCTCGTTCTTGAAATCATTGTTGCGCCACCCTCCGGCATCAATGCCGCCGAGCCCGATCCGCGCCGCAAGTTTTTCGCCACCGTAATTATAGTTAACCTCGGCCTTCTTGAAGTCCCAGCTGCCAAATGAAATCCGCGCATCGCCTCCATGGGATTCGAACTCCGGCTTCTTGGTGATATAATTTACCACCCCGCCGGGCCGCACCAACCCGAAGAAGATCGACGAAGATCCCTTGATAACCTCGATCCGGTCCATCCCCCAGGTTGAATAGAGTTGCCGGCGATACTGTCCGTTCCGGTAAGACTGGAGTCCGGAAAAGCCGCGAATATTGATATAGGACTCATAATTCGGATTGGTTATAACGCCGGGTACATAACGCAGCGCCTCGCTTTGCAGGCTGCCGCCGATGTCCTGGACGAATTCGCCCGTGAGCACGTTGATGGTCACAGGGACATCCAGAATGTTGGCGCCGAAACCGGTCGCCGTGATCGCGCTCTGGGCGCGATAGCCTGATGCCCGATCGGCGGAGACATTGAACTCGGAGAGCTTGATGGTTTCCTCAGCAGAGCCGGCCGGCCGGGCTCCAGTCTGGGCAATAAGAGGAGTCGCACTGGCGACCACAAACGACAGCCCAAGGAGGACTGTGCGGGATGGGGGGAGTTTCATAAGGGTTTCCTGGGGGAATGGTGCAGCGCGCGATAGCGCCGCGCCGCGACAAGATTAGCTTGTGATTCAAGGCGCGAAATGTTCCCGATAAAACAGTTAGATCCGCATGGCCTCACCCTCGATTCGCAGTCTGGCTCATCAACTCGGCTTGTCCCCGGCCACGGTGTCGCTGGCCTTGCGCGACAGCCCACACGTGATCGCGGCCACGAAGGATCGCGTGCTGCGGGCCGCCCGCCAAGCCGGGTATCGCCCGAATGCATTGGTCAGCTCGGTGATGACCGGCGTCAGGCGATCCGCTCACGGTAGCTTTCAAGGGACCTTAATGGCGATCAACCACAGTGCGGACGCCAATCCCACCCTTTTGCCGTACCATCGCGAGGTGCTTGAAGGCGCCCAACGCCGGGCGGAGGTCCTGGGATATACGCTCACGCATTGCTGGGTAGGGCCGCACGGGCTCTCTCTGAAACGTCTCAACTCCATCTTGGCGGCCCGCGGCGTCCAAGGCGTCATCGTCATGCCGTTTTCGGAGGCTCAGGATTTCTCGGCGCTGAACTGGGACGGGCTGGCGGCGGCGATGATGGATTACTGTCTGACCGCGCCGGCGCTGACGACGATCCTGCCGGACCACCATCTTTCTTTGCTGCGGGCCCTCGAACACCTGCGTGGCCTTGGGTATCGGCGACCGGGTTTGGTGGTGGAACACGCCCGAGACGAACGTCTGCATCATCGCTGGTCGGCAGCGTATGGCAGCTTCAGCTGGAGGCTCGAACCTGAAGAGATCGTTCCAGTCCTCCTGCAGCGCCGGATTAGCCGCACGCTCTTCCTCAACTGGTTTCAGCAACACCGCCCGGACGTGATTGTCGGACACATTCAGGACGAAGCCAAAGCCTGGCTGAGGGAGCTTGGACTGCGCATCCCGCAAGACGCTGGCTTTCTTCATCTCAACTGGACGGAACGCACCGGCCCCTGTGCTTCGCTGGATCTGCAACCCGCGGTGCTGGGCGCCGCCGCCTTGGAAGCAGTCGTCGCTCAATTGCAGCGCAATGAACGCGGGATTCCAGAAAACCCCAAAGCCATTCTGATCACCGCCCGCTGGGTGGACGGCGCCACCTTGCGGGTAATCAGGGGCAGTTCACCCGCGGCGGGCTCTTCCCCGATCGTCTCCGTCGCCTCCTAAATCTCATGCCGGCGAACCGTCTCCTTCCTCGAATTCGCCTCCTTGCGACCGGCGGCACCATCGCCGGAGCGCAAACCACGGCCGGGGCGCGTGGCTATAAGGCCGGCACCCTTTCGACCAAGGCCCTGATCGATGCGGTGCCCGAACTGGCCGAGTTGGCCCAACTGGAAGTAGAACAAGTCGTCACGATCGGCAGTCAGGACATGGACGACGCCATCTGGCTCCGCCTGGCCGCACGCACGCAAGCGGCCGCCGACTCGCCTGAGATCGCGGGCATCGTGATCACGCACGGCACCGACACGATGGAGGAGACGGCGTTTTTCTTGAATCTGGTGCTGCGGACGGAGAAGCCCGTGGTGTTGGTCGGAGCGATGCGGCCCGCGACCGCCATCAGCGCGGATGGTCCGATGAATCTCTACAACGCTGTCGCGGTTGCGGCCGATCCGGCTTCCGTCCGTCGCGGTGTCGTGGTCGTGGCGAATGACGAAATTCACTTTGCCCGCGAGGTTTCGAAAACCAACACCACGCAACTCGGGACCTTTCGCACCACGGCGCGTGGACTCGCCGGTTTGGTCAACGCTGGCCGACTCCACCTTTATGCCCCGCCCGTGCGGCGTCACACGTTCGCCAGCGCGTTTGCGGTATCGGAGCGAACGGTCCTTCCGCGCGTTGAAATCATTTACGCGCATGCCGGAATGGGACGCGCCTTGATCGACGCCGCCGTTCAGGCGGGCGCTCGCGGCCTTGTGATTGCGGGCGTTGGTGACGGCAACCTGGGAGCGATCGCGCTGGGTGCCGCAGCGGAAGCGGTGCAGGCCGGAGTCGCCGTCGTGCGGAGCTCTCGAACCGGTGGAGGAGTTGTGGAGCGAGCGATTGAAATCGACGACGATACGCTCGGGTTCATCGCCGCCGACGAACTGAATCCGCAAAAAGCGAGGGTCCTGCTCATGCTCGGGCTTACGCTGACCGCGGTCCCGGCGCACTTGCAGGAAATGTTCTTCGATTACTAAGCGCCGAATGCCAGTGGGCACCGCTGAAGGAAGGAAACAAAAGCGATCGCCCGCCGCTGTTCTGAAGCGAGGACGCGAGTGGTTGTATTGTGACGCGCTTCCCGACGTGAGCGATCGATCTCGGTCTCCGTCACGCAGCCGCGGGGTAAAAGGTATTGATCTCGCCCTACTCCGGAAAACTCACCTCGGCGCCGGCCTTCTCCCGTAACTCGCGGCGGCGTCCCACTTCAGCGGCGACCCGCGCGACGCGGTCATCGTCGCTTTCGACCTGCAACAGCGAGCGACCAATGCGGATCTGTGCCGCCGCCCACTCCTTTTCGTCAAGTTGACCATTGCCGTCCGTGTCGAACGTCTTGCGGTGATCGGGGTGGCCCTCAATTGCGACTCGGATCACGCCCGCCAAATCTGTTAAACCATCGGCAGGCGGAACCGAACGCTCGGGAGTAGCCGCGGGGCCAAACAGAAGGTCACGCACGGCGCCGCGTTCGTCCGGATCGATTCGTCCGTTGGCGTTTTTATCCACCCGCTTGAGGAACTCGTCACGCCAGGCTGACCGCTCCGGAAGGGTCGTGGCGGCGGCACGGTTCTCGATGAATTTCTGCGCGGCGGCGCGTTCCTCTTCGTCGAGGCGCCCGTCGCGGTTGGCATCGAAAAAATCCAAGGCGCGTTGCCGGAACACTTCGGGGGTGGCCTGCGAGGCTGCGACGCGTGCCATTTGCCGATCCACCTGTTCCTTGAGCATCATCTCCCTGGCCTCGGCGCGTTCGTCGTCATCGATTCGACCGTCGCCGTTCAGATCAAATCGTTTCAACATCGCCTTTGCGCGGCTCCCTTCACTCTCCGGACGATCACCGCTAGCCGTTCCACTCATGGCAGACGGTGCCATGGCAGATGCCGCTCTGTCTTGGTCTTGGGCGGCCGAGGGCTGAGTTAGGAATAGCGTTGCCGAAGCTAAAGCGAGAGATAGACCGAAGCGTTTCATGCAGGAATCGACTGTATTTTTCGGGCGCGAAGCGGCGCGGGGATGACGCACGTGGCGCGATGCGGTTACTTGTAGCGTGTAGCACCGAGCCTTTATGTACCAGGTCACTTTTTCCGAGCAAGCGATGCAGGAGCTGAACAAGCTCAATAAACTCGCCCAGCTCGATGCCATTGATCCCATTAGCCAGCTAAAGTCCTCGGACTTGGCGAATCCGCGGGAGCCCTTGGGACACTTCCATCGGGGCCAGAAGTCGCTTTATCGCCTGCGAGCGGGAGACTTCCGTTTTTACTTCCAGCTGCTCGGTGGTGAGACCCTCCACGTCGATTACATCCTGCATCGCAATTCGCTGGAAGACTTTCTGTTGCGGAACAAGCTGCCCGTTTCCGAGCAACAATTGGTGGAACAGGATTCCAAGTTTTGGAAATATCTTGAAAGCCTGACAAAATGAGCCACGCCCCCCGTCATTCTGGGAAGGACCACACCACCGCGGCGGACCGGGAACGCGCCCGGCGTGAAGACCCGTATAACGTCACGCAAGCGAGCCGGATCTACTTCCTGCCCAATCTCATGACGGCAGGGAATCTGTTTTGCGGGTTCATGGCCATCGTGCATTGCATTCAGGCGCGCCTGGCGGAGACGGCTCTTTCGGGCAACTATCGCGAACTGACCAACGCCGAGCATTACAAGTACGCGGTCTGGTTCATTTTCGGAGCGGCAGCCTTCGACACGTTGGATGGGCGCCTGGCTCGAATGGGTGGACGGGAATCGTTGTTTGGCGCTGAGTTCGATTCGCTGGCCGATGTTATCTCGTTCGGCATGGCGCCGGCATTACTGATGTTTTATCTTATTCTGGCGCCAACCACGGGAGATTATGAGTGGTTTCGCAACATCGGCTGGGCGATCGGATTCATCTACCTGCTCTGCGCGGCCATGCGGCTGGCTCGGTTCAACGTGATCACGAATCCGTTGCTCCGTCCGGGAACGAAAGATTCCAGCAAGGACTTCGTAGGCTTACCCGTCCCCGCGGCGGCCTTAACGGTCGCGGCCACGGTTCTCTTCCTCTTGAAGCTGGCTGATGCCGACCGTTCCTTGAAATCCTGGGCTCTGGCACTTCCCCCATTGATGCTGCTCGTAGCGTTTCTGATGGTGAGCACCGTTCGCTATCCGAGCGGGAAAAACGTCGACATGCAGACGCAAACCCGGGTGCGACCATTTATCTTTCTCCTCTGCTGCATTGGACTCGTCGTCTTCTACAAAGAGTACGCCGTGCTGGGGATTTGCCTCGGCTACATCTTCTTCGGCCTGCTGCGCTATCTTCGTCGCGGCCGTCCCGGAATGCCGGCAAAAGCCTGATCGTCCAACGCAATCGAACGCGTGCTGACGCTACCTTTTTCGACCGTGTTCATTTCTCCTTTCCCGGCACCTCCGACCATAGAGGTGACTCTTGACCATCGAACCACCCAGGATAACTCCTTGATAACTTTAACGGGGATTGGTTGTGAAGAACCTGCGCGCGACCGACCAGTAACTCGAAGCCTGCGAATAACCGGCCAGTTCCCCCCAACCTACTGGACGTTCTTCACAGAAAAAATCAGGGAACTTCCCATAGGAGAAATTCTGAGTTACTGGGGTTGTCCGCAGCGTATATGAATACTGATAGAATTCCTTATTGAACCTCTATTCTTTTAGCCTTTGTTAGCTTCTCAACTGACCCCTCGGTCGTCCTGCATGAAATTCAAAATCAACCGCGATCATTTCGCCAATGGCCTTTCCCAGGTCCTCAACGTGGTCGGCTCCAAAGCGACCATGCCGATTTTGAGCAATGTGCTGATCGAGGCCGAAAAGGACCAGATATCCCTCACGACAACCAACTTGGACTTGGGCATTCGCTGCAAAATCAAAGCGGAAGTGAAGGAAACGGGCGCAATCACGCTTCCGGTCAAGCGGTTGGCGGGCATCATCCGTGAATTGCCCAACATCGATGTTTCGCTGGATGCATCGCCGAATCATCAGGTGAAACTCACCTCCGGCGGTTCGACCTTCCGGATCATGGGAATCGGTAAGGAGGAGTTCCCTCCGCTAGCCGAGTTTGGCGAAGAGAAAGCTTACAGTCTCGACCAAGCGGAACTCGTAACGATGCTGAAGAGCGTCGCTTACGCGCAGTCTACAGACGAAACGCGTTACATTCTGAACGGCGTTTATTTCAATTTCAAAGACGGCAAGCTTTCCTTGGTTGCGACGGATGGCCGGCGTTTGGCTTTGGTTTCCAAGGAAATGGAAGTGCCTGAAGCGAGTGCTGGCGCGATCATCCTTCCAGCCAAGACGGTGGGTGAACTCACCCGTCTCCTCGACAAGGGCGAGAAGGTGAAGATCAATTTCAGCGATCGGCGCGCCGCGTTTCAAATCGCCACGGACAAGGATTCGAGCGGCTTGATCGATCACGTCTATCTTTACTCCAAAGTGGTCGAAGGGAATTACCCGAACTACCATCAGGTGATTCCGAAGGAGACGCACCAGCGGATCAAGTTGGAGCGGGAGTTGTTTCTGCAATGCGTCCACCGTGCGGCGTTGGTCTGTTCGGAGAAAGCGAACTCGGTCAAAATCAAGCTCTCCACCAATCTCCTCGAGCTCACGGCCCAGAGTCCGGATTTCGGAGAAGCGCATGAGTCCATGGCGATTGGATACAGCGGTCCGGAGCTGCAGGTGGCGTTTAACCCTGCGTTCCTGATGGATCCGTTGAAGGCGCTCGGGAAAGACGAGGTATTTTTCGAGGTAAAGGATGAAGTCAGCCCGGGTGTTTTCAAAACGCTAGAGAGTTTTGTCTGCGTGATCATGCCCGTGCGGCTTAGCTGAGGTTGGAGAGGTGTGAAAGGCTTTGCCGAACGTTTTACGTCCCTGCTGCGTCTAAAGCGCCGTCCTCATTTGTTTACCGGTGCAGACCACGTACCTCATTCTCGGAGCGATCATCGTTTCACTTGTCCTGATGCAGGTGAACCAACGGGTGGCCTCGCCGCTTCTTTCCATTCTCGACCGCTGGGTCCGTTGGTTTGTTTTCGCTCTGGGCGCGGCGCAGCTTTGTGCGGATTTCAATCTGATTGATCGTCCGTTTTGGGCACTCGCGGGGGTATTCTTCCTCGTCTGGTTCACCGGAGAAACGCTCTACAACTGGCTTGCGATCACAGCGCATAGCCTGAGCCCGTTACCGTTGTTTCCCCGCTACGTGGTAAATGGCAGTGGCGAGGAATGGCCCGTCCAACCTCGTTTGCTCAAAATGCGGGAATGGCTGCGGGCGCAGGGCTTTCGCCAGGCGCAGGCACTCAAGGCGGAAATTGGCGGAGGCATTTTCCTGCGGGTGTCGGTTTACCAGGATGCACAAGCGACAGTCCGCGTGCAGATCACGTTCATCCCGCAATCGAATGGCGCGATTTCGGTGTGCACGGCCGTGAGCTCCATCACGAGTGACGGCACGCGTTATCTCACGGACAATCTTTACATCCCTTTCGGCGGTTTCTATCCGGAAAACTGGCTGGTGGAGCGGGCGCCGTGGCGGCGTTCGATCGCGCGGTTGTTGGCCCGGCATCGGACGCGACTCGCAAAGGCCGGTGCCAGCGTTGTGCCGTTTGAGATGGACCCGTTGGTGGACCTGAATGCGGTGCAACATGAGTTGGACCAGCTGAATACTGAATTGGGTTTCCTGCATCCACGTGCGGAACGCGACGATCGGGGGAAGTTCACACACGAAGGTCGGTATCGCGTTTGGAAGGAAATCTGGATGCTCAATTACCTCGGGCGTTCCGCGCGGTATCAGTAAGCGAATCGTGTGCGGTGGGCGCTCATCAGCGCGGTCCCGACGCGGTGCCCAGCTCCGTGGGTCAACCTTCATTTTTATGACGTGACGGTAGAATCGAATTGGTTTTCCCAGACGTTACGGTAGTTCTCGGCCTTCCTCTCTTTACGCCATGGCCAAAACGCATTCGGACATTGGACTCATCGGGCTCGCCGTGATGGGTCAGAATCTCGCTCTCAACATTGCCGACCACGGCTTCCAAATCTCGGTTTACAACCGTACGACGGAGAAGACCGATAAGTTTGTCGCCGAAAATCCGAATACCCCCGGCGGGGTCGTCGGCACGAAAACCTTGGAGGAATTCGTTCAGTCTTTGGCGAAGCCCCGCAAGATGGTGATCCTTATTCAGGCCGGCAAAGCGACTGACGCTGTGATCGACGGCTTGGTGCCCCTGCTCGAAGCCAGTGACATCATCATCGATGGCGGCAACGCGCTTTGGACCGACACCATTCGTCGCGAAAAGGCGCTGAAGGAAAAGGGGCTGCGTTTTATCGGCTCCGGCGTTTCCGGTGGTGAAGAAGGTGCCCGTTTCGGTCCGTCGCTGATGCCCGGTGGCGACAAGGTTGCCTACAAGGAGCTTGCGCCAATCTGGAATGCGATTGCGGCGAAAGTGGACAAGAAGACCGGCAAGCCGTTGACGGGTGCGTCTCCTGGAAAACCGATCAAGGGCGGCGTTCCGTGCGCCGCCTACATCGGCGAGAACGGAGCCGGCCACTACGTGAAGATGGTGCACAACGGCATCGAATACGGTGACATGCAGATGATTTGTGAGGCCTATGCCTTGATGAAGGATCTGCTGGGCCTGAAGCCGGCGGAAATGGGAGCGATCTTCTCCGAGTGGAACGAAGGCATGCTTGGCAGCTTCCTGATCGAGATCACCGCGGACATTTTGAAACAAAAGGACCCGGTCACGAAAAAGCCCTTCGTTGATATCGTTCTCGATACCGCGGGCCAGAAAGGCACGGGCAAGTGGACCTCGGTCAACGCCCTCGACATGGGTGTGCCGGCTCCGACGATTTCCGAAGCGGTGTTCGCCCGCTGTCTGAGCGCGATCAAGGAAGAGCGCGTCGCCGCGTCGAAGATCCTGAAGGGACCTAAAGCGAAGTATAAAGGCTCGAAGAAAGCGCTGATCGCGGCGATTCACGATGCGCTGTACTGCTCGAAGATCTGCTCGTACGCGCAGGGTTTCCAGCTGATGCGCGAGGCGCAGAAAGAGTACAAGTGGAAGCTCAACTTCGGTCAGATCGCGCAGATCTGGCGTGGCGGTTGTATCATCCGCGCGGTGTTCCTGCAGAAGATCACCGAGGCCTACGCCCGGAAACCCGATCTGGCGAATCTCCTGCTCGATCCGTATTTCAACAAGACCGTCCAGCAGGCCCAGGAAAACTGGCGCAAGGTCATCGCGATCGCGGCGGAGTGCGGCGTGCCGATTCCAACCTTCAGCACTTCGTTGTCCTACTATGATGGATACCGCTCGGCCCGGCTGCCGGCGAATCTCCTGCAGGGTCAACGCGACTTCTTCGGCGCGCACACCTACGAGCGCACCGACCAGCCGCGCGGCAAGTTCTTCCACATCGACTGGCCCGAGAAGGGCCGTCCGCAGATCGAGGCGTAAGACTGGCTTCGCCGCCCGTCCCCGTTTTTCCAGGCGCGGTCTTCGGACCGCGCCTTTTTTGACCACCCGACAACCTGCGGCGTATCCGGATTCTGATGCCGTGAGCGAGAAACGGCGCTCCGTCCGGATGGGCCCGGTCTGCCGCGCTTTCACGCCGCGCCGTGCCCAAGACGCTGAAAAAGCCAAACCGCGACCCCTGAACCGGGGCGGGTAATGGCTTGAGAAACCTCCGTAGGCGGCCATGTTTTCCGCATGCCCGATCCGACTACGACCATCGTCGCCGAAATCATGGCACGGCTCGACGAGCGCGAGTTTCAGCCGTTTGCGATCATGCTTTCCGATGGAGCCCGTTACGAAATTCCGACGCGCGACCACTGCACCGTCACGCGCCTGCTGCGTCGAATCGAGCTTGAGCATGACAATGGCTCAATCACGCACATCAATCCTCTGCATATCACCAAGCTCGAATTGCGCAAACCTGCTGGCTGACTCTAGAACGAGCCCTTCACGCCGAAGGTCCACAGGGAAGAGTAATCATCCCGCTGGCGGAAGCGTGCGTAACGCGGGGTATCCGCCCCGTAGATCTTCGTGTCCTCCGTGGCGCCACCAATATTGCGAATGCTGAGGAAGACACCGAGGGAGCGCCGGATATAATATTCGCCGCTAACATCAATATAAAGGCGCTTTGGCCGGTAATTGTACGTGCCATCCTGAATGCCGCGCCCGACGACGGCCGCGCGCCGTTGAATGCCGCGGTAGTTCTCGTTGATCCGGAGGTTGAACTTTGGCCGCGTGAGGCTCAGGCCCCAGTTGATCGTGAACGGATTCATGTCCTGGAAGTAGCTAAAGGAGTTCTTTGCCCGCTGGGAGCTGTAGTTGGCGGAGAACTGCACCCCGCGCGCCCAGTTCGGAAGAAACGTGAGCGCATGCCGGTAATCGATCTCGAGTCCTTTCATCCGGATCGGATCACCGACATTGAATTGCGTGATGACCTGGTAGATCCCGTAGGTTTCCTCGTCGAGGTCGTAGGCGGCGAGAAACTCCGGCGTGACGAGAGATGTCACGTTGCCGAACATATTGTCGTAATCGCGCACGAAGTAAGCGACCGAGAGCTGTCCGACTTTGCCGAAGTAATATTCAAGGCGCCCCATATAGGTCTCCGCCTGCCACGCTTTGATCGACACGTTGTTGACCGTGATACGATCGTTCGGATTTACTACTTCCGTGTTCGGGAGCGTCAGGCCGCCGGCGTATTGGTTGAAGTCAGGACGACCGACGGTCTGGTAATAGGCGACGCGACCGATCACGTTTTCGAAAACATTATAGCTGACGTTCAGACTGGGGAAGAGCCGCAGATATTCTTTCGTGGCCTTATAGCCGCGGTCGAACACGGTGAGCTCCGAGTAAGGCAAACCGGCGTTGGTCGGCACGATCAATTGCGGCTGTCCGGCCGCGTTGCGGATGACGTCGCCGCTGGCGTCCCGTTGATACGCGCCCGTGGGATCGGTGCGCGGACCTTCCGCCTTGATGTTCGTCTGCTCGGCTCGAAGTCCGGCCACGATCTTCATCCGGTTCCGGAGCAGCGAGGTATCGGCGCGAAAGAACGCGGAGGAAATAATCTCGTTGGCCCGACGCGAAAATCTCGTGGTCGCAAGGTAGTCGTTATTCGCGTTGCGCGTCCAGTTCGCCGGATTCGTTTGATAGTCCGACCAGAGCTTCTTGTTGTCTACCTGCTCCTGTTTCGGCATTCCGAAATCCGGGATGCGTTGCGAGAATGCTTCATCGAGGAAACGCGCCGGGCTGTCGTCGTTGACGAGTCCCGCCTGCGTGAACGGGATCGAGCTCGCGCGGCCATCCGGTCCGACATAGGTGTAGGTCTCGAGATTTCCGCCCGGCCCGCGCAGGTCGCGAACTTTGTCACGGATGTCCGCCCCGACCTTCAGCGTGAAGGGCATGCCGCGGACATCGAAGTCGCGTCGGAGATTGGCGTAGGCCTGTCTGACCGTGTCGTAGGTTTTCTGCCGGTTGCTGTTGGCAGAGATGAGCGAGTAGTTATCCAGGTTGGACGGATCGATCTGGTTGCCGTTATAATCAAGGACCGTGATCTTTCCTGGGCGCAGATAAAAAATGTCGTCGAAACGAATCGAGACGTTGTCGCGCCGGGCGGTCATGCCGTTGAAGGCACCGAGATCAATATCCTGGTAGTGGATTCGCGAGTTGCCGTAGGATACACCCGAGTCCGATCTCCAGACTGGCCCGTCGTGCATCCAGCGGAGGGAGGGAGAGATCGTCCGGCCGGGGCGGATACGGCCGCCATTTGAGAGGGTCATCTGACCGGTATTGGGGATCGTTCCGGTGTCGGGAAAGGAGGCCATCTGGCCCCACGTGTGGGTCGGGCCCCAGTTGTCCGGAGACACCCGGTTGATGGTGAAGGTCTGAGTGCGGGTGGCAAAGTTCTCCTTTAGCATCCCGTATTGGAAGCCAAACGAGAGCCGATCACGACGGCTCGGGCGCCAGTCTATGGTGGTGGCGAACGAGTGCCGGGTCGTGTGCTTGCCGCTGTCGCGCCACGAGAAGGTGGTCAGATAGGGATCGTCCGGCGTCGTATCAGGAAACCAAGTACCCGTGCCGGTCGGCGTGGCGGTGGCAGATTGGTTGGTGGCGGTGTGGGCGCCGCGCCATTGCATCGCGGTGTTGGGTTGTGGCGTGTATTGAAGGGAGTACCCGGCCGAAACGCTGAAACCAAAGTTCTTGTTGACGGGTACGACGGCGGAAAGATCGAAGCCGGGGTTTACCTTGCGCGTATATTCACCCCAGCGCGGTCCCGGTGTCTTGTGAAAGGCGGGTTCGGCATCCTTGAACATCCACTGTACATTATAGGAATAGATCGGCTTGCTGCGTTCGAATGCACTTCTCGGCACGAAGTTCACCGAGCCGGCCAACGCCGCGCCCGGAGTATCCGGCGTCGGCGAACGGTTGATCTCCACGCGAGAAATATTGTTAATCGACACTTGGTCGAGTTCGACCGCGCGACGCGTACCGGCACCGGCTGCGCTGGCCATTTCGAAACCACCCATTGAGATTGGGACATTGTCGGCGGGCACGCCATTGATTGAAAAGCGTCGCGCGTCGCCGCCGGTGTAATCGCTCGTGATGCCGGGCAGGAATTTCATGAACTCGCCGATGCTGCCATCGGCGATGGTGCCGAATTCGTCGGCGGAAACGACGTTTGTGATGTTACGCGCGAAACGCTGCTCGTTGATCGCGATGGCCGCTCCTTCCATTTCCTTGGATGAGCTAATCACGAATTTGTCGAGCTGCACCACGTCTCCGGGCGAGGCCGCCACTTTGCCGCCACCGACCAGGGTGATGTCACGTTGCACAGTCTGGCCGGTTTGAACTGTCACGATTTCTGTCTGCGAACCCAGGCCGGTGTAGAACACGACAAGCTTGATGGTGCCGGCGGGGACATTCGTGATGCGGTATTGGCCAGTGCCGTCGGTCAGCGCTTCCGCCCCGCCGTCGTCTACGGTCAGCCGGGCTTTTTCCAAGTATTCGCCGCGGCGCGGATCGAACACGCGGCCTTCAATGACGCCGGTTGCCGGCGCTTGCGCGAGGGCGAGAGAAGCGAGCACCAAGCCGCAGCCGGTAACGATGAGACGGGGCAGGGCCGTCGCGTAGCGGTGGAGGAGTTTCATAGCTGGTAAGTTGCGAGTTGCGCGGACACCCCGTCGTTGCCGACGGATAGCGACACGCGCAGGGATGCTCAGAGGGTAAGATGCGTTAGGTAAGCAGCGCCACCCACTGGGAGGTGGATGGAGCTGGAGGCGGAAGAGAACTAAGCGGAGCTGCCTTGCCTACAAGTAAATTACTGTTTCGTATGGGGTGCTTAGCCCTGCTTGCAGGCAGGTGGGATGCGTGCCGCCGGCCGCTCAAGGTCGTCCGGCCAGAGCTTGAATGATGTCCACCACTTTCTGGCGCTTCGGGGTGGACGCTCGCCTGCGCGGCGAAGCGTAAAGAGGCCCTTTTTCGAGGGCGACTGTGAATAACCTGTGGG
>JBBQEG010000022.1:0-26901 GCA_038320495.1 Opitutales bacterium
TGTCCGACGCTCTTCGCGTCCAAATGCGAACCATCGTAAAGGTAACAGCGGAAATAATCTCCGTCCTCCGTCACGTGACAGTTGGTCACAACATAGCCGTCGGGAGAAATGATCACACCACTGCCGGCGGT
Organism: Opitutales bacterium; assembly: GCA_038320495.1. Classification (GTDB taxonomy): domain Bacteria; phylum Verrucomicrobiota; class Verrucomicrobiia; order Opitutales; family Opitutaceae; genus ER46. Next base: position 132 of record JBBQEG010000022.1, read on the forward strand.
CCACTGCTTGGTCAACCGGCCGTCGCTCGGGCGGAGACGTATCACCTCGATCCTTACGATCGAAGGAAACACGCGCGTGAGCATCGGGTCATCGGCCGGGGTAAGTGTCGCGGCGACCCGGGGAGGCAAGGGCGAGGCAGCCTGGGCCCACGCGTTCCCGCCACTGATGAAGGCGGCCGCTACGATCAATCCACGCGTACTCGCGCTGAGATTACGACGATGCAGAAATAACATAGAGGAACGGTGGGGCTTCCCGGACAGAGGCCATCCTCCCGCCTGACGCAAGCGGCAAAGCGAAGTTACGCAGGGCAGTGACGCACCAGAGTCAGCTCGAAACCTTCAATCCCGGCATCCACCAGGCACAAACTAGAGTCCTGCGAATGACAAGACCCTGGCGTGGGCGTGGGAGGCCCTACGACGTTCCCTGCACCGCCGCCACATATCGCGCAATGATGCCGTCGAAACTCCCGTTCGTGAAGAAGGCCACCACGCGGGGCCGCCCGCCTTGTTTACCTGGCGCCGCTGGTACGTCTGCTTCGGATGTCCGGTCGAGAAGTTGCTCGAGCAATGCCGCATTCGTCGCCGCGAAATGCGCCTCGACGCCCTGCGTTTCCAACTGTTGCGCGACATCCTCCGGATCAAAGCGCTCCTCTGCTGACACTTTATCTGCGCGACTCACGGCTCCGAGGTAAACCTCATCGGCCTGCGCGAGCGCGCGCATGAATCCCGCCTGCATCGCCTTCGTTCGCGCCGTGTTGCTTCGCGGCTCGAAGACCGCCGTGAGCACCGCCTCAGGAAAGCGGGCGCGAAACGATTGCAGCGTCTCCGCGAGCGCCGTCGGATGATGGCCAAAATCTTCGATCACCGTCAGCCGCGCGTTCGCTAGCAGAACCTCCTGCCGCCGCTTCACGCCACGGAAACGCGCAAGTGGATCGAGCGGAAGAACGGTCGGATTGTCGCGATCGAGCGCCAACCCGGCGGCCGTCGCGGCCATTGCGGCATTACGCGCGTTAAAGAGCCCGGTAAGCGACCAACTGACATCCGCCCATGGGGTTCCACGCCACATGAGCTTGAACCGCGATCCCGTCGCGTTCTCAGAAAAGTCGCTGATGCGCACATCACACGCGTCACCCGCTCCTACGCGCACCACGCGGGTCCACGGCATCGTCCCGAGGGCGCGAAGATTGGCCTCGTCACCATTCATCACGACAAAACCGTTGCGCGGCACAATCCGGACGAGGTGCGCAAACGTGCGCTGCACATCCGCCAGATCCCGAAAAATGTCCGCGTGATCAAACTCGAGATTATTCAACACGGCAATGTGCGGCGCGTAATGGATGAACTTGCTGCGCTTGTCGAAGAACGCGCTGTCGTATTCGTCGCCCTCGATCACAAAGGGATCCTGCTCCGCCCCAAGATGAGCCCCCACCGGCGGATCCTGCGGCACCCCCCCGATCAGAAAACCCGGGTCGCGTCCCGCCTCGCGCAACAGGAACGCGGCAATGGACGTGGTGGTGGTCTTTCCATGCGTACCGCAAATGACCAGATTTCGCCGCCGCTTGAGCACAAAGTCATGCAGGAGTGCCGGCAGCGACGTGAAGGCCAGAGCCCGCGTTTCCAGCAGCCATTCTACCTCGGGATTGCCGCGCGACATGGCGTTGCCGATCACGACCAGATCCGGCGCGAGCTGTTCGAGCCGAACGGGATCATACCCTTCATGCAGCGTGATGCCGGCGTCAGCCAACACGGTGCTCATCGGCGGATAAATCCCGCTATCCGCTCCCAGAACTTCGTGGCCGGACGCGCGCGCGAGCAAAGCGGCGTTGCCCATCGCGGTCCCGCAGATTCCCATGAAGTAGATCCTCATTGAGGTCCTAGTTGAACCAACCGTCGCGACTCTGGAAGCCGTAACTCGCAAAATCACGCACGCAAACCTGCACCCTCATCCTCTCTCCACCCGCTCGGCGGCGCCCCCGCAGGCGCGAAGCCGCACGCCCGTCCCTCCCAAAACATGTCACGCAATGCGTGACATTCTCGGCAGCGCCGAGGCAAGCAGCCAAACGGTGCAACCGAGGCGACGCAGCTGTAGTCAATCGGTCACGCGCTCAAACCAGCGTGGCCGGCCGTTACCTCCCGCCGATCAATCTCCATCGCCCGCTTTAACTGCCACGCGAGCCAGCAAGGCGGGGTGCAAAGCGGTGCGGGGCAGGCCGAGCGAAATTACCGCGGCGATCACCACGAAGACAAACGTTCCCCAGAGGCAGCCTGGCAGACCGAGCCATTGAAACAGTACGCCGGAGAGCAAACAGCCAATCAGGCGCCCGCCGGCATTCGCCATGTAATAAAAGCCGACATTCAGCGCCACCTTATCGCCGTCGGTGTAATCGAGAATCAAATACGAGTGCACCGCGGAATTCAGTGCGAACACGATCCCGAAGAGCACCAACCCGACCACAATCGCCGCGCCCGCGGGCAGTCCCGCCGACAGGCTGAGTGGAATCGCCGCCGCCACTCCGGCCATCCAGAACGCGAGGCTCGCACCGGTTGCACCCGTCGGCGGATCCCGGCGAAAGAGCGTCGGCGCGGCTGACTGCACCACGCCGTATCCAATTACCCACAACGCCATGAAGGTCCCGACCTGCGAAAAGCTCCAACCGAGGGTTCCCCGCAGAAAAATCGGCACCCCGACGACAAACCAGATATCCCGCGCGCCAAACAGAAACAGCCGCGCCGCCGAGAGCACGTTGATCTCCCGCGTTTTTGAAAACAGCTGCTTAAAACCCACTTTGCTCTTCGTCCGGCCCATCTCAGCCGGCAGCGAAATCCAGGAGCCAAGCCAGACCACCAGTAGCGATCCCGCCATGATCCATAGCGCTCCCGCATAACCCGCGACGCTCAAGAGGAAACCGCCGAGAAAAAAACCCGCACCTTTCAACGCGTTCTTCGAGCCGGTCAGAAGCGCCACCCACCGAAACACCGCTCCGCGCGCATCCGCCGGCACGAGCACCTTGATCGCGCTCTTCGAACTCATCTTGGTCAGGTCCTTCGCAATTCCCGAGAGGGCCTGGGTCATCATCACAAAAGCCACTGCCCCAAACTCCGGCCACTCCGGATCCAGCAGTGCGAGCATCGCCAATGATCCGACCTGCAGCAGCAATCCCGCGAGCAGCGTGAGGCGCAGCCCCATTCGACTCGCCAACCAGCCGCCGAGTAGGTTCGTGACAATCCCGAAGAACTCATAAAAGAGAAACAGGAACGCGAGCTGCACCGGCTTGAAGCCGAGATTGAAAAAGTGCAGCAGCACCAGCATCCGCAGCGCGCCATCGGTCAGCGTAAAGCCCCAATACGCGCCGGTGACGACGATGTAATTGCGAATCGCCGCGATCACAATGAAGCTGCCACTTTGCCCGCGAGCTCGGCCATCCGATTCACGTAGCCCCACTCGTTGTCGTACCATGCGTAGATTTTGAGCAGGGTGTCATCGACCACCATCGTCGACAGCGCGTCGATGATCGCCGAATGCGGATCGCCCTGATAATCGATCGAAACCAGCGGACGCTCTTCGTATCCAAGAATCCCTTGCAGCGGTCCGTTCGCCGCCGCTTTGAACAGCTGGTTCACCTCGGCCGCTGTCGTCTTGCGCTTCACTTTGAAAACACAGTCGGTCAGCGACGCGTTGAGCAACGGTACTCGCACCGCGTGACCGTTCAGTTTCCCCAGGAGCTCGGGGTAGATCATCCCGATGGCCGTCGCCGAGCCCGTGGTTGTCGGGATCAAAGAAAGGCCGGCCGCGCGCGCCCGACGCAGATCCTTGTCCGGCTTGTCGACGATGCTCTGCGTGTTGGTCGCATCGTGAATCGTCGTAATGACACCCTGCTCGATCCCAATGCTCTCGTGGATCACTTTCACAATGGGCGCGAGACAGTTGGTGGTGCAGGAGGCATTGGTGAGAAGCCGGTGCTTGCTCGCGTCGTAGAGGTGATCGTTCACGCCCATGACGATGTTCTGGGCTTCGCCCTTCACCGGTGCGGCCACGATCACCTTCTTCACGCCTCGTTCGAAATAAACGTCGAGTTCCGCCGGTTGACGAAACTTGCCGCTGCATTCGAGCACAATGTCGACGCCATGATCGGCCCACGGCACTTCGCCGGGCGTCGCCGCTTCCGTGAAAGCCAGCGTGCGATCACCCACGCGAATCGCCGCGCCCTCGACCTTTGCCTCCTGCGACCAGCGGCCCTGCAGGGAGTCGAAGTTCAACAGATGCGCGGCACATTCGGCCCCGCCCTTCACCTCGTTGATCAGCACCCAGTCAAATTCCGGCCAATCCCACGCCACCCGATAAACCAGCCGTCCCATGCGTCCAAATCCATTGATGCCAATCCGGGCTTTTTTCATGCGAAGGTGAGTGCGTGTGTCCGAGGTTCAAGTGACGAGACTACGACAAAGTATATGCCCCTTAAGGAATATAGGTCAAGACCGACCGACTGGGAATTTAACCCCGGCCGGCGACCGCGCGCGTCCGGCCGCCGCAAATCGGGCTGGTCTTTTCAAACTCGGAGCGGACGGCCTTCGCTTTCGCCGAATCTCGCCGGAACACCGAGTCCTCGCGTACCGCGGCCTGCAGGCACGATAGATTAGCCTTAAGCGCTGGCGACATTTTGACCGGTAGACGGTAAACCATCCAGTTACCCTCGCGATTTGCCTCCACCAGGCCATGGGTTTTCAAATATCCCAGGTGTTTGGAAACCTTCACCTGTGGCTCATTCAGCAGCTCCTGAAAATGGCAGACGCAGAGCGGGCCGTCGCAGAGCAGGTTCAGAATCCGCTGCCGCGTGCGGTCACTCAAGCATTGATAGATCCGAGTAAGGTCCACGGGCAGGAGGTTGGGTAAAAAAATGGATTCCTCAAGAGGGATATTGTGTTCACTTCATAAATTGGGTTCATTGCGTCATCGTCAGGCTGGTGAATGTTTATTTCGCTAGAAAAATGAACCTCCGAAGTGAAACAGACATTCCTGTCTGTTCAGCGTCTACCCTAGCTGAGCCGACCAGAGCACCGACCCAGCAACAGACAGGAATGTCTGTTTCACCCATCTGAACTTTTGTCTTTTCCCCATAAGTCGGGTCTCTTCGGTGGTCGTCAGGCTGGTGAATGTCGTTTCGCTAGAAAAATGAACCTCCGCACTGATACAGACATTCCTGTCTGTTCCGAATCAGCTCAGGCTGAACCATCCAAGGCACAGACAGGAATGTCTGTTTCACCGCTCAAGCAGCCGAAAGGAATGTCGGTATCACCTATCCAAACCTATCAGCGATACCTGCCGCACTGGCGACAGGAAGGCGCCGTTTATTGGGTGACATTCCGGCTCGCCGACTCCTTGCCTCAGACGGCGGCGAGTGAATTGAGAGCGGAGAAGGAGGATTGGCTGCGGGATCATCCGGAACCGTGGGACGAGAGCACGCGGCTGGCTTATCACGTCCGCTTTAGCGAACGGATCAATCAATGGGTCGATGCGGGCTATGGATGCTGTGCCCTCAGCCGCCCTGAGATCCGGGCGATAGTCAGGCAAAGCCTGTTGCGGTTCGACGGCGAGCGTGAAGATTCATCGCGGCGTCATCATGCCCAATCACGTTCATGCATTGCTCGAGTTGCTCAGTCCGACTCCCCTTTCAACCGTCCTCAAAGGCATTAAAGGCGCCAGTGCACGCCTGGCCAATCAATGCCTTCATCGAGGCGGCACGTTTTGGATGGAGGAGTCGTACGATCACATCGTCCGCAGCGAGGCGGAATATTGCCAACTCTATAACTATATCCAGGAAAACCCGTCCAAAGCCGGCTTATGTAGCGATCACTATTGTTTCCTCGGCTAGAACAGTGAGGCAGGCATTCCTGCCTGTCCTCCGAAAGTGAAACAGACATTCCTGTCTGTTCAGAATCAGCCACGCGTGGCGACCCCAATATCTCCCCAGAAAACAACAGACAGGAATGTCTGTATCACCTCAAATCCTGGATCAACCCCCGTGGCGGCCCCAAAAACTCCCCAGACACCGCCCGACCACGGCGTCTTCCTGCGCACTTTTTGTCGAATCACCTGCACCCGTTGCGAACAAAGTGTATCCCGATTGAAGTATATGACGAGCGAGGCACGTTTCCAAAGGTACGAGGCCTGAACGGTTTTAACGCAGATCGACACTGCGGGTCGTTTCATTCTCGCGCCAAGCTTTCCATGAAACGCCCTTCCCTCCGTCAGGCTCTCACATGGGTGACCCTTCTCGCCGTCGTCGGCGTAATTTTTTATAAACTCAAACTTTCACCGGCACCCGTCACCGCCCACCCCGTGGCCCGGGGTGAAATTATCGGCGAAGTCATGGGCACCGGAACCCTCGAGGCCCGGATCAAAACCACCGTGAGCGCCCGCATTCAGGAGCGCCTGATGGAAGTAAATGCAGACCAGGGCGACACGGTGAAGGAGGGTCAACTCCTCGCCCGGCTCGACGATGCCGAAGCGAGCCAGCAAGTCGCGATCGCTCAAGCGACCCTCGATGCCACCAAGCAAACCGCAGAGCGCGTGCGCTCCGACCTGGCGCGCTCTGAGGCGGTTTTGGCGCAGGCGCAGCTGGACGAAAATCGGCTCCGCGGTTTGGCCGCGACTCAGGCCGCATCGCAATCCGATGCGGACAAAGCGGCCGAGTTATTGCGGATCGCCGAAGCCGATCGGCAGCGCTCCCGGGCGGCAATCGCGGAAGCTGAAAGCCAGATTCTCGTGGCGGAAAAAAACCTCCTCTTTCGTCGCGAACAACTCGCCTTCACCCGGATTCAGGCGCCGTACGACGGCTTGATCATTCGCCGTGATCGCGACCCGGGCGACGTCCTCGTGCCGGGCGCTTCTCTGATGCAATTGATCTCGCTCGATGAACTATGGGTGAGTGCATGGGTGGATGAAACCGCGATGCCATCACTCCGCGCCGGCCAAGCCGCACGCATCGTTTTTCGCTCCGAGCCGGGCCGTCGATATCCGGGCACCGTCTCCCGGCTCGGACGCGAGAGCGATCGGGAAACGCGTGAGTTTCTCATCGACGTGCGAATCACCGAGCTGCCGGAAAACTGGACCATCGGCCAGCGCGCGGAAGTGTTCATCGAAACGGGACGCGAGGCCGATGCCGTGCTGCTGCCCGCCGCGTTCATCCTGCGTCAGCAAGGACAGCCTGGAGTTTTTGTATATCGGAATGGAAAAGCTCACTGGCAGAGACTCACTCTCGGGCTTAGCGGTGGCGGACATGTCGCCGTCACCGAAGGATTGGACGCGGGAACCATTGTCGTGCGCGCAAATGAAGGCACGAAGACGCCGCTGAAGGAAGGAACGCGGATCGCACTGCCATGAACCTCGCCGTTCGGGACATCCGGCATCACTTGGGCCGCTTCACCTTCACCACCGTGGGCGTCGGTTTGCTGCTCATGATTGTGATGGGCATGGGCGGCATCTATCGCGGCCTCATTTATGAAGCCACCCTGCTCGTCGAAAGTGTCGGCGCCGACCTCTGGGTCGTGCAGGGTAGCACGCGCGGCCCGTTTGCGGAAATCTCCCGCGTCCCGGCGAATCTTGAACACCGCGTCCTCGCCGTGCCCGGGGTGGCACAGGCGCGGCGCTTTGTTTCGCATACCATCCAACGCGAACACCGCGGCCGGCCGCTGCGAATCGTCGTGCAGGGCCTCTCCTGGCCCGAAGACAAAGGCGACTGGGTGCCGCTCGTCGCCGGACGTCCGATCGCGCAGGCGCACTACGAGATGATCGCCGACCAATCGCTCAACCTGCCGCTGGGAGAGAAAATTCGGCTGGGCAAAGACGTCTATGAAGTCGTGGGCCAAACCCGCGGGCTGGTCGGTTCCAGCGGCGACGGTATTGCGTTCTTCACCGTCAGCGATGCCCAGGCCATCCAGTTCGATGAACCCGGAGAAGCGATACGCCTGGAACGGGCCGCCCGCCGGGCCCGGGTCGAAGGGGTTGACCTGGGGCGCCTCCAACCCTTGATCCTCGATCGCGCCGGCGGCTTAAACCGCGGCATACCCGCGCTCGCCACGCCGCAGGTCAGTGCCGTGCTCGTGTCTCTCCAATTAGGGGCGGACGAAGCCGCGGTCCGCGCCATCCTCGAAACCTGGCCCGACATCACGGTCTATTCCACTCCGGAGCAAAAGCAGTTGTTGCTCGCCGGCATGGTGGACAAAGCCCGCCGTCAGCTCGGTCTCTTCCGCGCGCTGTTGATCGTCATCTCGACCATCATTATTGCGCTGATCATTTATACGCTGACGCTCGATAAGATCCGCGACATCGCCCTGCTAAAACTCATCGGCGCGCGCAACCGCGTCATCGGCGGACTCATTCTGCAGCAGGCGCTCCTCATGGGAGCCGGCGGCTTCGCCTTGGCGTGGTGGCTCGGGCAGTTTGTGTTTCCGCGCTTTCCCCGGCTGGTGCTGCTCGAGAGCACCGACCTTATTTCGCTCGGTTTCATCGTCTTCGCGATCTCCACCTTCGCCAGTGTGCTCGGCATCTGGAAAGCGCTGCGCGTCGAGCCCAACACTGTCCTTGCCGTATGACTACGTCCACACTCGAGACCCCCGCCATCGAGGTCAGCCACCTTCGCAAAGTCTACGGCAGTGGGCACACCGAAGTGGTCGCGATCCGTGATGCGACCTTACAGATCGCCCGCGGGGAGATCGTTGGGTTATTGGGCCCGAGTGGCTCCGGCAAGTCGACGCTGCTTACCGCGATGGCGCTGATCAATCCGCCCACCGCCGGGCATATCTCGATCGGTGGTCAGCCGGTCATGGATGGACCGCGCGCCTTGGTGGATGCCCGCGCCTTTCGCCGCCAGCATCTCGGATTCGTGTTTCAAAAACCGAACCTCATTCCCTTCCTGACCGCGTTGGAAAACGTCCAGGTGGCGTTGGAGATCAACGACACCGCGCCTCGCGAAGCGCGTGAGCGCGCGCTCGAACTGCTCACTTATCTCCGAGTTGGACCCCGCGCGAACAACCTGCCCGACGCCCTCTCCGGCGGCGAACAGCAGCGCGTGGCCATCGCGCGCGCGCTCGCCAACGGGCCCAGCCTCATTCTCGCGGACGAACCCACCGCGTCGCTCGATAGCACGCTTGGCCGACAGGTCATGGAGCTGTTCGCCCAAGTCGCCCACGAGCGACGCGCGGGGGTATTGGTGGTGACCCACGATCACCGCACGCTCGACGTCTTCGACCGCATTCTGGATGTGGAGGATGGCATGCTCCGGCAGCGCGCTTGAAATCACGCTGCCAGGAAACAGATGCTCCCGGCACTGCTGAGTGCTATCTATATTACAGCCATTGTCCGCTGTCTTCAGAGCTGAACCGCAGATGGGAATGTCGGCATCACCGCAAACGCGCCTGAGCCCGGGCAGCGATCGCCAAACCGAGTGCCCCGATCACAACGAGAACCAGCACTGCCGCGAACACCGCCTTCGGTTCGCCGCTTCCTGACCATAGACCCGCCAACGCCAGCGGGGCGGCGGCTTTCGCCAACACCGCCGGAACCGAGAGCGCTCCGTTGAGCTCCGCGTAACGCTCGCGGCCGAACAACTCCGCGATGGCCGTCCCGCGCAGGATCGTAAGGACGCCGTTGCTCAAACCGAAAAGCACCGCGAACGCGCCCAGCCAGAGCAACTGCGGCGGAAGCAGGAGCAGCACCAGGATGGCCGCCGTGAGTCCGCCCATGGCCCACCGACCAACGCGCAGGGTCGAAAACTGATTCCCTCGGGTCGTGAGCAGGAATCGTCCAAGCACCTGCATCGGCCCGATCAGCGCAATCGCTCGCAGCATCGTTGCGTTGCTGACCCCGGAAGCCTGCAGAATCGGCACGAGTTGAAAGATCAATCCGGTAAAGGCCGCCGCGTGTGCCGTAAACCACAGCGCCAGGCCCACAAACCGCGTATCCGTGATGTCATGACGAAAGACAATCCACCAGGAGCGCCAGCGCTGCCCGATCGAGGGACGGCCCGCTTCTCCCACGCCTTGTCCGGCGACAGGCGAAACCCAACGCGGAATCCCGAACACGTGCAGCGGAACGCCGATCGTCATTTGCGCGAGCCCCAACGCGATCAACGCGCCCTGCCAGCCCAGGCGGTCCACGGCGAACTGCGCGAGCGGAATAAAGACCGTACTCGCGAATCCGCCGACCAAGGTAATCAACGTGATGCCTCGCCGGTAGTGGGCGCCAAAGGCAGCGGTCACGACCGCAAAGGCCGAATCGTAGAGCATGCCGGCCAGCGCCGCTCCGAGTAAGAGCCACGCCACAATGTACGCGGCGGGGTGCGGCCACGCGCCCATCAGGATGAGCCCCGCTCCGCCCATTCCCGAGGCCAAGGCCATCACGCCGCGCCCACCGCACCGTTGAATCCACGCGCCCAACGGCAACGCGCAGATTCCCCAGGCGAGCAGTCCCAGTGAAAGTCCGGCGTTGAGAAACGTCCGTGACCAACCAGTGCCCGCCTGCATCGGGCCGACGACAACCGTGAACGCGTAATATCCGATACCCCACGCGACGATCTGGCCAAACGCCATTCGCCACGCCAGGCCCCAGGGCAAGGGCGAGTCACGCGCCACGGGGTCAGAAGCTTCACGTACTCGTTGCATGCTTCCACTCATCGACCGCAGCGCTCCGTCCGCGCGAGATCGCGCGCCGCCACGACGGCAGCTGACCGCTGATCGCTGCAACCGCACCCAGAACGTGGAGCCCGACCATAGCTTTTCATTCCGACAATATCGAAACCTTCTTCCGGATGCGTCAGTTCGGCGTGGCCATGCGGCCACACTCGCCCTCGAACCCTGAACGCCGCGACAGAGTCGGAAACAGGGCGGCTTCGAGCCTCCCGCTTTAGTGCGCAAAGCCCTTTTCGTCTCCCGGCAAGGGCTGGTCCTTGGTTTCCGGTGCGAAGGGCAGCACGATGAGCCCCAGCAGGAAGACCGCACACATCGTCAGCCCGGCGTAGCGCATCGGCTCGGGCTGATCCTTATACACTTCGCTGGTCAGCAACCCCAGCACGGCCGGTCCGGACGCCGCGGCGAAGCGGCCCACGTTATAGCAAAACGAGATGCCCGTGCTACGCAGATGAGTAGGAAACAGCTCCGGGAAATACACCGCGTATCCACCGAAGAGTGACAGCTGACAGAATCCCATGATCGGGATCATCCAGAAGATCTGGCTGCGTTCTTCGAGATAGAGAAAGACCATGGCGGTGCTGAGCAGCGCAATGACAAAGCCGATCGCAAAGGTGGGCCGCCGGCCGATTCGTTGGGAGAGATGACTGAAGGAATAAATTCCCGCGAAGGCTCCAAGATTCAACATCATCGAGGTCACGCCGGCCCAGTACGTCACGTTTCCCGGAATGCGGGCAGGATCCATGCCTTCCGCCAGAAACGCCTTCTGGAAGACGGAGCGCACCAGATCGATGCTGAAGAACCCGATGCCCCAGAGGCCAATGATACCGGAGAGTGCGAGCAGCAGGCCCACGACGGCATTATGCCGCCAGCGCGTGTCGCCTTTGCCACCAAAGACAGTCCAGAGTCCGGCGATAAATGCACACCCGGCCAGGACGATGCCGATCTTCAGTTTCGTAAATTTGGGCCAACTGTCGCTGCCAAAGAAGGCCACGGCCATGATTGCGAGGATGAAAAACGCCGCAACCGCCGCAGGCGTTCGCCAGTTCGCATTGCCGAACAACTCCCCATAGGAGCCTAGCTGCGAGGAGTTCCCGGACGATTGCGCCGCAGCCTTCGCCGCCGTCCAACGCTCCGGTTCCTTCAGCCGCGCGCGAATCACCAACGCCAACATCGCGGGCAACGCACCGACGACAAACATCCACCGCCACGCCGAGCCGATCGCACCCGTTTCCTCAAGGTGCCCAAGGCCCATGCTGATCAAGGCGGCCGTGACGTTGCCCAGGGCGGACAGCGATTGCAGCAAACCCAGCGCATGCGGCCGCGCCTTGCTTGGCATCACTTCTGCCACCAGCGAAACGCCGACGGCGAATTCTCCCCCGACGCCCAATCCAGTAATAAAGCGATAGAATGCAAAATCCCAAAACCCCGTCGAGAGCGCGCTCAGGCCCGTGCAGATGGAATAAATGAGAATCGTCCACATCATCGTCCTGGCGCGGCCAATCCGATCACCCAGCACGCCGAACGTAAGTCCTCCCGTCGCCCAGCCGATCAGGAAAATTGCCGTGGAATAGCCGCTATAGAGAGCCACATCCTGCCCCGGTTCGAGCAACTCGCGCATGGCCGGAACGCGGGCGAGATTGAAGAGCTGCTGGTCCATCGTGTCGAACAGCCAGCCGAGCGCGGCGACGATGAGGACGAACCAGTGATAGCGATTAAGTTCACGCCACCAAGGACCGGAACCCGGAGGCTCCGACGGAGCGTGTGGACTGGGGGCAGAAGGAGAGCGAAACGAGGACATAGGGGGAAAGCAGAAGCAGCAGTGCGCGGCGAACGCGCTTGAAGCGGAACCAGGAGAAAAGGGGAATAACTCTTGGCAGCCAGACGCTTCTCAGACCTGCCCTGCTCGGCAAGTCCATTCTGGCGAGTTTGATTGAACGCGTCGTGTCGCTCACCAACTAACCGGGCGGTTACCGAAACAAAACTCAAAGCTCGCGAACCCACAGCTCGGCTCCAGCTGAGTTGCCTGGTGGCCCCGCCGACGTTTCACCCGAAATATCCGGCTCACTTTCCCGCGCGCGAAAGCCGGGCGCAGAGCCCTTCGCCGGCGCGTGGTAAAACGTAAAACGCCGGGCTCGTTTCTCTCGTGAATAAACACGCCCAATCAATAGCTCGACCTTTAAGGCGGCTCTGTTTCATTCTTCCGCGGTTTTCACGATGGCGTGAAAAGTCCAGGCTCGCAATCCTGTCCGCGGCCAGCAACCCACCCGTGCGCTGCCCATTGGCTGAACGCCAAGTCTGCAACCTGTAACTCATCCTACCTGCCTGCCACAGCCTTCCGGCCCGCCCGGACTCTACCCCCATGATCCACCTTAACCGTATTATTGCGGCTGCCTGCGTTTGCCTTGGTGCCGCGCTGGCAAACGCCCAGCCCGCCTCCCCCAGCGGCCCCGCCTCGAACGCCACGGCCGCAACCGGCACGATCACGGGGCGTATTTTCAATCCCAATACTGGCGAGTACCTGCGCAATGCCCAGGTGCGCGTCACCGAAACCGGCCAGACGGCCGTCTCGGAAGCGGGCGGTGAGTTCCGCCTCAGTCCGGTCCCAGCCGGCACCGCTACCCTCGTGGTGACCTACACCGGCTATCGACCCACCACCGCGACGGTCCGAGTCGCTGGTGGCGCCACCGCGACGCAGGATTTCAATCTCGTCAGCGCCCTCGACATCGCCAGCGACGGAGGCGAAACCATCAAACTCGGCCAGTTTGTCGTCTCCAGCGAGCGCGAAGGCAGCGCCAAGGCGATCATGGAGCAGCGCAATTCGATGAACGTGACCAACACGGTCGCTTCCGACTCCTTTGGCGACAATGCCGAAGGCAACATCGGCGAGTTCCTCCGGCATCTGCCGGGCGTCGAACTCGATCTGTTCTACGGAGAGGTGCGCAACGTTCGCCTCGGCGGCCTCGGTTCCGAATACACCTCCGTCACGATGGATGGCATTTCTCTCGCGAGCGCCGATGCCAACGCCGGCGCCGCCGGCAATGCCCGTGCCTTCACCATGGAGATGGCCTCGCTCAACAGCATGGAGTCCATCGAGGTCTCAAAAACCATCAGCGCCGATGTCGACGCCAATGCACCCGCCGGCACCATCAACCTCCGCACCAAACGCGCCTTCGACCGCGCCGGTCGCCGGGTCACGATGCAGGCGAATGTCACCGCTCATTCCGAGGAGCTCAACCTCAACAACTCCCGTGGTCCCGACGAGGACGGTCGCAGTCTGAAAATTCGGCCAGGCGGGATTTTTGAATACTCCGACGTCTTCCTTAACCGTCGGCTTGGGATCGTGCTCAACATCAGCGAGTCGAACGTCTATCAGGAGACTCAGATCAGCTCGGCCACGTTTAATGCCACTCCCACGACGGCGGATCCACGCCCCCTCGTGATTACCTCCCTCAACTTCCAGCACGCACCGCGCTTCAACAAGCGTTTCGCCACCACGCTCACCTCTGATTTCAAGGCATCACCCAATCTGAGCGTTGGACTCGGCCTTGTCTATAATTACGCTGACCTTTGGACGCCGCAGCGCACCGTAATTTTCAATTCAGGTGCGCGCTCCACGGTCCTCGGCAGCGACCCGCTGGTCAGCTTCACGACGAGCGCCACCAATGCCAATGTCGTCGCCAACCCCGTCGCAGTATCGAAGCTGGGCGAGACGTTCACGGTGTTACCAAAGTTTGAATACAAGCGAGGCAACTTCGGACTCGAAGGCAAATTCGCCTACTCCAACGCCATCAGTTGGTACGATCCCCTGGGTCGCCGAAATTCGGCGCGCGATGCCAACAGCCCGACCGCCACAGGCGTCACCTTCCGCGCCGAACGCTCGTCGGCGGATACGGTGGACTGGCGGTTCACGCAGATCGCCGGGCCCGATATCTCAACCGGCGCGAGCTTCACCAACCCGGCGTTCACGACGAATGACGGACGTTTTTCGCGCTCGGTGCTCTCCAGCGGCGAGATCATCGCATCGCTGAAGACCACGCATTTCCTCCCCATTTCCTGGAAGGCGGGAATCAAATCGCGCGAAGAGCTGCGCAAGTTCGAAGACGACCAATTGTCCCGGCGCTATGACTACATCGGCGGGGGCACAGCGACAACAGGAAAATGGGCCAACTACCGGTCACCGTGGGAATACGATCTCGGCACGAACAATGGCAGCATCACCTCCATCTCGGGAGGAAACGTTTTTATGCCCGACCTCCGGAAAATCGGCGCACTCTATCAGAATAACCCGGACGATTTCCGGCAGAACTGGGGAACGGATAGCGCCAACTTCTATGAGACCAATGTGGCCCGACGCCGGCGCTATGACGAACGAATCAATGCGGCGTTCTTCATGGGCACGACCTCAATCGGAAAGTTCACCCTCCGGGCTGGCTTGCGCTTTGAAGAAACCCACACCGATGCCACCGAGCCCGACACCCGTACGCCTGCAGAGGTCCGCGCCGCCGGCTTCCCGGTCAACACTGCAGGTCGGGCCACCACGATTCCCGGCCTGGAGTATCAATTCCTGTCCCAGCCGCGCGTGCATCGCACGGGGAACTACGATAACTTCTTCCCGAGCGGTTCGCTCAAGTACCGCATCTCCCGAAATTTCGACTTCCACTTCGGCGCCAGTAGCACGATCCGGCGGCCCACGTACGCCAACCTCGCCGGCGTGTGGTTGATCAATGACGTCAATTTCACGGTCACCGCCCCCAATCCCAACTTAAGGCCCGAGACGTCCGATAATTATGCCGCGCGACTCGCCTACTACTTTGAACCGGTCGGGCTGCTCGCCCTCACCTTCACGCAAAAGAACGTGAATGACCTTTTCATTTCAGACCGCAGAACGGCTCAGGAGTTTGGATACACGGGCGACGACGAACTGCTCAGCTACGAGTTCATCACCACGGAAAACGGCACCGGCCGGATCAAGATCCGCGGCATGGAGCTCGAGTACAGTCAGAGCCTCTCCTTCCTCGGCGAGAAGTTCAAACGCCTCTCCGTGCGCGGCGCCTACACCCGCATTTATGCCGAGATTGCCCGTGCCAATCTGACGCCCCACATGGCCAGTGCCGGACTCAACTACACCCTCAATCGGCTCAATCTATACACCAACTGGAATTGGTCGGACGACTATAATACCAACGTCGCGGGCACGGTGTACCGCCGGCACCGCTCCAACCTTGACGCCGGCGGCAGCTGGCGCCTGACGAATGCCTACAGCCTGTCGGTCAGCGCACGCAATATTCTGAACGCGCCCTATATCAACAAGCAGCGGTTCGCTTCGGGTCCGGTCGCCATGACCCGGCACGAGATCACCGGCATCTCGTATACGTTCGCTGTCAAAGGCACGTTTTAAGGCCACCTTTCGTTGACGCGGGTTCTGTCCGTCACCGCCAATTCACCATCACCACACCCGCGCGAGTTTGCTGCTCGCGCGGGTTTTTGTTTTCGTTAACTCAGCGGGTCTTGGAAAACCTATGACTTCACCCTCCTCCCCTTCGCGTCGTGATTTCCTCAAGAAGGCCGCCCTCGCGGCACCTGCGGCGCTCGCGCTCCCGTCGCTCTTGTCGGCCCAATCCGCTCCGGGGGCCACCGCGCCATCGCCCGGACGCACCCCAACCCGTGCGGCCCAAGAACTCTCGGCCGACGTCGTGATCATCGGCGCCAGTTTCGGTGGCTGCGCCGCCGCCCTCGCCGCCGCCCGCAATGGCCTCCGCGTCATCTTGACGGAGGAGACCGACTGGATCGGCGGCCAGCTCACGTCGCAAGCGGTTCCCCTCGACGAGAACGCTTGGATTGAGAGCGTCGGCGGCACCCGCAGTTATCAAACGCTCCGCCAAAAAGTCCGTGAGTACTATGCGCGAAACTATCCTCTGACCGACGCCGCCCGGGCCAACCCACGCCTGAATCCCGGCAACGGCAGTGTTTCCCGTCTATGTCACGAACCCCGGGTCGGCCTCGCGGTGCTCGAAGAAATGCTGGCGCCTTTTGTCGCCGCGCAACGCGTCCGCATCCTCCTGCGGCACCGCGCCACCTCAGCCGCAACCACGGGCGATCGGGTCGACGCCGTGCAGATCCGGAGCGACGAGACCGGAAACGAAACCGTGCTGCGCGCGCCCTTCTTTGTCGATGCCACGGAACTCGGCGACCTGCTGCCGCTCACGCACACCGAATACGTCACCGGCGCCGAATCGCGCAAGGACACGGGCGAGGCGCACGCCAGCGTGGAGGCCCGACCGGACAATCACCAGTCGTTCACCTGCTGTTTCGCCATGGATTATCTGCATGGCGAGGACCACATCATCAACCGTCCCCGCGAGTATGCTTTCTGGCGTGACCATGTCCCTCCACTCACGCCTGCCTGGCCGGGAAAGCTGCTCGATCTCACCTACTCGCAGCCCAAAACGCTGCAACCGTTCAACATGGGTTTCAATCCAATCGAGGCGTCGGGCCTCTTCCGCTACCGGCGCATCGTCGACCGGACGAACTTTGCTCCGGGCACCTACGCCGGTGACACCACGCTGGTGAACTGGCCCCAGAACGATTACATGCTGGGGAACATCGTCGACGTCCCTCCACCGGAAGCGACGCATCATATTGAGCGCGCCAAGCAGCTGAGTTTATCCCTGCTCTATTGGTTGCAAACCGAGTGTCCGCGGCCCGATGGCGGCAGCGGCTGGAAGGGGCTTCGCCTCCGTCCTGACATTGTGGGTACAGAAGACGGGCTCGCGAAGTACCCGTACGTCCGCGAAAGCCGGCGGATCAAAGCCGAGTTTACCATCCTGGAGAAACACGTCGCCACGGCCGACCGAATGAAGATCAGCGGCGTGACCAATCCTAATGAGGCCAAGTCGGAGATCTTTGCCGACTCGGTGGGTATCGGCAGCTACTCCGTTGACCTGCATCCGAGCAGCGGAGGTGACAACTATATCGATTTCGCCGCCCGTCCGTTTCAGATTCCGCTCGGCGCCCTGATTCCGCAGCGAATGGAAAATCTGCTGCCGGCGTGCAAGAACATCGGGACGACGCATCTCACCAACGGCTGCTATCGCCTCCATCCGGTCGAGTGGAACATTGGGGAAAGCGTCGGCGCGCTCGTGGCCTATTGTCACAGGGGGAAGGTCTCACCGCGCGCGGTCCGCAACACGCCCGCACGCTTCGCGGACTTCCGCAGCCACCTTGAAGCGCAGGGTATGCCGTTCACCTGGCGCTCGGCCTAACCCACTTGAGCCGCCATACGTGCGGCCGGTGAAGCGGCGGTCGCATGCAACCTCGGCAAGGCCCACCATCGGCGGGGCTTAATGTCATCGGGGATCTCACCCACCAAGCCGGGTGTAAGCGCCGGCCCGGCAAAAGAAACTCCGCCCCACCATGAGGGCGGAGGCGGAGTTTCGGCTCCTAACCGAGGGCGTTCAGCGCGCCTTCTTTTCGCGTTTTGCCTGACGCTTTTCCGCTGCGGATTTCAACGGGGCTTTCTTCGTCTCTTTTTTTGTGTCTTTGGACTTGGCCATATTATTTTGCTGGTTGTTGCCGTGGGTCGAAACGAGTCGGGATATCGACCCGCATCATGATAGTGGATACTCTCGGACCGCGAGGTAAGTCGCAGCCGGAGTTTCAACTTGGACGAGGCAACATGGGTCGCGCCAGCAGCGTCGTCGAATCATTTCTTAAAGCCCGCCCGCACCGATCCGAGAAGGAGTTCGTCAGCAACTCGAGGTCGCTTCAAACGCGGACCTGAACTCTCAGTTGGTCGGTAAACCGCAAACTGTGAACTTAACGGACCCGCCACTGATTCCTGAACGGGAAAATTTACCTCAGGAAATCGCGACCCAGCGCCTCCTTACTGGGCGTTCGGTAGAAGAAACAAAAAGACAGCCAGGAAATGGCAGGTACTGCCTCCGAGCACAAACGTGTGCCACACCGCGTGATGATACCGGAGCTGTTTCCACAAATAAAACACGACGCCGATGGTATAACAAAGTCCGCCGGCGACCAACAGCCACACTCCACCATTCGGTACGTTCGCCACCAACGGCCCAAGCGCGACCAGGATCAACCATCCCACAAATAGATAGGCCAGCGTGGACACGAGGCGGTAACGTCCGCCAAAGAAGAGCTGAAAGACGGCGCCCGCGCCACAGAGGCCCCAGATCACACCAAAGAGCGTCCAGCCCCACGGCCCGCGCAGATTGGTCAACAGAAACGGTGTGTAGGTGCCGGCGATGAGCAGAAAAATCGCAGCATGATCCAATCTCCGAAAGACCGACTTCGTTCGCGGACTCCGACTGGCGTGATAGATCGTCGAGACTGTATAGAGAATTAACAAAGTGAGACCGAAAACCGTGAAACTCACGACATGCCAGGCATTCCCGCGCATGCTGGAAAATACGATTAGCAGTGTGAGTCCACCAACACTCGCCGCCAGGCCGACGCCATGCGTGATCCAGTTGGCAATCTCTTCGCCCCGTGAATAGACGCGCCCACCAGGCGCAGTAACGCCGGCAATCTCCGCGCCGGACTGCGGGGCGACTTCCGCCGAGGCGCGTTCGCGGCGCCGCTTCACGACGCCCTCGGACCATGCATCCAAGCGGCGAATAAACCAGCGAGGCTGTGGGCTGCGAAATTTATCCTGCTCCCATTCTTCGCCATCGGCATAAACCGTCTTCGGCATCACGCAGGTACCAAACAACCAGTCGGCCACGGGAAGTCCAAAAAAGCCCGAGATCGATTCATTACAATCGATCACTGCATGATGCCGCAAGTGAAAGGCATACACCGGGCGCCAAAGCCAGCCCCAAGTCCGGCTCACGATCAGCGGCTCCCATTTCTCGAATGGCCAGTGATTGATGGCGTGAAACACCTCATAAAGGGTCAGTGAAGACGCAAGCGCAGCGAAACCGCCGAAAAACCACGGAATCGTCGGAAAGAGCCATTGCAGCAGGATGAAAAGAGGGAGCTGCACCGCCGCAAATACGGCGAGCGTGAACCAAGGAAAGAAGGAGGCTTCTCCCTGCTCCGGCTCGGTGATCGGAAACTTGTTTTCAATAAACAAAATCCCCCGCCCGTCCCGACTTTGCTTCCGCCCGATCCGCGTCAGCGCATGGTGTAACGTATGTTGCCTATACAGTCGGCGGACAAGGGGGATCGCCGACTGGTGCAGCACGTATCGATGAAGAAAATACTCGAACATCGCGTTGACGAACGTGATGGCAACAAACGCCACCACGCCCGCCCAAAGCGGGGCGATCATTTGCGCGTCCCACACATTTGGCGCCACCAGCCAAAGCAGGCCCAACATTCCGGCAAGCGTCACCACCACGGTGAAGGCAAAGAGCGGGAGCGAAAACTCCTCGTGTTTCGATTCCGAGACGGCGGGTGAATGAGCCATAATCGTCGTCAACCAAGCACGCTCTCGGCGAATGGCGAACATTGTTTCGCGAAACACCGGAGTAGCGAACGAGCTACTTCCCCCGGTGAGCGCAGCTCGTAAGTACCGGAAGCGCTTCCACTCAACAGTCTAGCCACGAGCCACCGTTTCGGCTGCCATGACTGGACGTTCATCGCCCAAAATCCGTCTGGATCACCCCACGACGGTTGTCTCCCATAATTTGTCGGGCGAATACAAGACATCCGTCGCCCATTGGTGCACACTGAAGCCTCGATTTTGTTGTTACCCCGGCCCGGCCCCCCCAAACCAACTGACACCTTCATGCGATCCCTTCCTCCTTTTGTCGTCTTCACCCTCGCTGCTACCGTGTTTTCCGCCATGCCCAGCGTGGTCGCGGCGGCCAACACCTCCACTCGGCCCAATATTGTCATCCTTTACGCCGACGACATGGGCTACGGCGATCTCGGTATTCAAAACCCGAATTCCAAAATCCCGACGCCCCACCTCGACCAACTCGCCCGCGAGGGCATGCGTTTCACCGACGCCCATAGCTCGTCCGGCGTTTGCACCCCCAGTCGTTACGCGCTGCTCACCGGGCGCTTTCATTGGCGGAAATTCCACAGCATCGTGAATTCGTTCGGCCCGCCGTCGTTCGATGACGCCGAGCTCACGTTGCCGGAGCTGCTCAAAACCAAGGGCTATCGCACCGCCTGCATCGGCAAGTGGCATCTGGGCTGGAAATGGGATGCGATCAAAAAGCCCGGCGCCACCGAAACGCGGGACAAATCCGGACGGAATCCGGTTTACGCCCCCGATGCCTTCGACTGGTCCAAACCCATTCCCGGCGGTCCGCTCGCCCACGGATTTGACTACTACTTCGGCGATGATGTGCCCAATTTTCCGCCCTACACTTGGATTGAAAACGACCGGGTACTCATCGCTCCCACCGAGCCGCTCACCATCACACCAGAGACCGCCGAGGGCTCATGGGAAGCCCGACAAGGTCCGATGGCACCCGGTTGGGATTTCTACGCCGTCATCCCCAAACTCGCCGACCAGGCGGTCGAGTGGATCGGCCGCCAGCGCGGCCAAGCCGAACCCTTTTTTCTCTACGTCCCATTCAACTCGCCGCACGCCCCCATCGTGCCGACCGATGAATTTCGCGGTAAGTCGCAGGCCGGCGGATACGGCGATTTCATGGTGCAGACCGACGCCAAGGCCGGCCGGATCCTCCGCGCCCTCGCCGAGAATGGCTTCGCCGAGAACACGATTGTCATCTTCACCGCGGACAACGGTGCCGAGCACTACGCCTACGAACGGATCCGCAACTTCGGCCATCGCAGCTCCGGTCCTTTGCGCGGCTTAAAACGCGATCTCTACGAGGGCGGTCACCGGGTGCCGTTTGTGGTGCGCTGGCCCGGCGTGGTAAAACCAGGCGCAGTCAGCGACGCGTTGCTCGGCCAAGTCGACCTCATGGCGACGCTCGCCGCTGCCGTGAGCGCGCCCCTGCCCCCGAACACCGCGCACGACAGCTATAATCTGCTGCCCGTCTGGAAGGAAAACGCCCCGAGCCCACGCCGCACCATTGTCCACAACACAATGGCGGGCAGCTACGCGATCCGGCACGACAATTGGGTCCTGATCGCCGCAAAATCCGGCGCTCATAGCCGCATCCCGGCGTGGTTCGACCCCGAGAATGGTTACACGGAGGACACCTTGCCCGGCGAACTCTATAATCTCCGGGAGGACCTCGCCCAAAAGCATAATCGCTATGCCGAACTGCCCGACAAAGTCGCCGAGCTCACGCAGCGACTCGCCGACGTTCGCCAAACTGGCCAAGTGCGCTGACCCTTCCTCGCGAGCGGGTGCCGGGTACTCGCGTTCCCGCGAATCGCGAGTCGATCGCGAAATCTCCGCGAACCATCGGCCGCGCTGCCTACGGCTGCTTTTTGCCTTTGCCGGATTTCGCGGACTTCCACTGCCGGTTGTCAGCATCGAGTTCCGTCGCCTGCCCGAGATCGCCCTGCGCTTTCATCCATGCATCCACTTGCGCGCTGAGCCGAGCCTTCACGGCGGCGAGCGCGGGATCCGCCGCGAGATTACGGACGTTCCAACGATCCGCCTCCGCATCATATAATTCCTCGGCCGGACGATGCTGATACCGTGACACCGCGTCTCGCGCCACGGGATCACCCGCTTTCGCCGCCGCCACCCATGACTCCCAGACATCGCCCCGCGTCGCCGCGTTGGTGAACGTAATCTCCGGAGTGAGGTTTCGCACATAGCGATAACGCGCATCCCGCACCGAGCGTGTGCCATAATACGGCGAGCCGTTGATGATGCCCCGCGTCGTATGCAGACTAAACACATATTCTTTGTGGGTCGAAGCACGGCCTTCCAGCACCGGCAAAAATGACCGCCCGTCCAAGCCGTTGGGGACATTGATTCCCGCCGCCTGCAGGAACGTCGGCATAATATCAATATACTCCACCAAGGCCGCGCTCGTCGAACCGGCGGCCACGCGCCCCGGCCAGCGAATGATCATGCCGGAGCCCACGCCCGCATCATAACAGGTCCACTTCGCAAACGGGAACGAGTTTCCCTGCTCCGTGAGCACGACGACCATGGTTGAACGGTCGAGATTATAGCGCGTGAGCAGTTCCAGCGCCTGACCCACCTGCCGATCGAAATAGGTCACCTCGGCGAGGTATTTCGAAAAATTAGCCCGCGTCTCCGGCGTGTCGGGATAAACCGGCGGAAGTACGATGCGCTCCGGCGGATACGCCGAAGGATCGCCCAAATTCCACGGCGTATGCGGCTCGTTGGAAGCGAGGATCAATCCGAAAGGCGTCGCCGCGGTGGCGCACTCGCCGAGAAATTTATCGACCGCGGCGAAGTCCGGATTCGTGCTGCCGCTGCTGCGTTCGAGCGAGTATTCGAAGGGGAACGTCTCAGGCGGATTGATGTGCGTCTTGCCGGATAGGGCCGCGCGATACCCTGCGGCCTTGAGCCATTGCGCGACGCTGCGCACGCCGGGTTTCACGAACGTATGGTTCGGATGCGCGCCCGACTTCACCGGATACAGACTTGTATAGAGCGCATGGCGAGTCGGCGAACAGGAAGGCGCCGCTTGGAAGCAGTGCGTGAATTTCATGCCCTCCCGCGCCAGTTTTTCGAGATTCGGCGTAGCCGCTTGTCCACCGTATACGGACGTATCCCACTTGGTGAGATCGTCAGCAATGATGAGCAACAAATTGGGACGGGCCGGAGTCGCCGCAAAGGAAACGGAGATCAACAGGCCGGTGGCCACGCTAACAAGCGCCGCCCAATAGAGTCGAAACGAGGGGTAGTTCATACGCGATGCCCAAGCCTCTCTCCGCCCCGAGAGAGCGTCAACCGCTGATCCTGCGGGGTGGTTCGTGGAATTGCGACTCCTGGAGCATCGGATGGAGGCAATGAACACCCAACCTTGTCATGGCGAGACGCGGCGACCCCGCTCGACTGATTACAGTAGGACGGGTTTGGGACCCGCCGTGGGCAGGTCACAGATCTGCCCTACGCCGGAACTCGCCCTAAACCAGAATCCCCTTCACCACGTGCGCCGGCTCCACGCCGGTGAGGCGCGCGTTCAAGCCGCGGAACTTATAGCTGAACCGTTCATGATCGATCCCCAGACAGTGCAGAATGGTCGCGTGCAGGTCGCGCAGATGCACCGGGTTCTCCGTGATGTTATAACAAAAATCATCCGTCGACCCATACACCATCCCGCCCTTGATCCCGCCTCCCGCGAGCCAGATGGTGAAACTTCGACCGTGATGGTCGCGCCCCATCCCCGGGTCGCCGAGCTTGCCCTGACTAAACACGGTCCGCCCAAACTCCGTCGCAAATACCACCAGCGTGTCCTCCAGCATTCCGCTCTGCTTCAAATCTTTGATGAGCGCAGCCGTCGGTTGATCGATGTCGCGACACTGATTGGGCAACTGCCGCTTGATCGCGATATGCTGGTCCCAGCCGCGATGAAAGAGCTGCACAAAGCGCACGTCACGCTCGAGCAATCGTCGCGCCAGCAGGCAATTCGCGGCGTAACTCCCGGGTTTCCTCACCTCGGGTCCATAAGCCTCGAGCGTCGCTTGGGACTCTTTGCTGATGTCCGTCAGATCTGGCACCGAGGTCTGCATGCGATACGCCATCTCGTATGCTTTGATTCGCGTCAGC
Source organism: Opitutales bacterium (assembly GCA_038320495.1). GTDB lineage: Bacteria > Verrucomicrobiota > Verrucomicrobiia > Opitutales > Opitutaceae > ER46. Next base: position 24,463 of record JBBQEG010000022.1, read on the forward strand.
GTCTCCGGATCACCGGTCTCCGCCGCGCGAAAATGATTCAACTGCGCCAGGTCGTCCAGCATTGCCCGGCGCTGTTCGCGATCGACGCCATCCGGGTTATTCAAATACAGCACCGGATTCACCCCGGGCCGCAGGCCCACGCCCTGATGTGACGAGGGCAGAAACCCGCTGCCCCATAGCCGCGAAAAGATCGGCTGCCCGGGATTCTTCCCTGTGCCTTGCGAAACCATGCTGATGAACGCCGGCAGATTTTTGTTCTCGCTGCCCAGGCCGTAGCTCACCCACGCGCCCATGCTCGCGTATCCAGGTTGCTGATTCCCGGTGTTCATGTACGTGATCGCCGGGTCGTGATTGATCGCCTCCGTGTGCAGGCTCTTGATGATACAGATATCATCCGCGATCCCCTGAATGTTCGGCAGCAGGTCGCTGATCCACGTACCGTGACGCCCACACAGTTTGCCGCCCAATAACGGCGGCACCACAGGATACGCCGTCTGTCGCGAGGTCATGCCCGTGAGCCGCTGATCGCCTTTAACCGACGCGGGAATTTCCTCGCCGGCGAAGCGATGCAGCGTCGGCTTGTCGTCGAACAAATCGACATGCGACAGCCCGCCGCTCTGAAACAGACACACCACGCGTTTGGCCTTGGGAGCGAAATGCGGCAGCGCCCCTGCGAGCCCGCCGCCGTCCAACGCTCCCGCGGCGCGTCCCACCGTGGGCGACAACAGCGACCCCAGCGCGATGCTTCCGATGCCGCGCGTGAAGTCGCCGAGAAAGGTCCGTCGGGTGAGATGTTCGAGGCGTTCTTGAATGGGATGATGCATGGCGGCAGTTCAGTTGCGCGTGAACGTTTCGCTGAGATTGAGGAGCGTGGCGGCGACTTGGGCCCAGGCCGCGTGTTCGACCGGTTTCACCGCCGCCGTGCGCGGTGATTCACCGATGCTGAGATAGGCTGCGGCCGCCTGCGGATTGGCCGCATAACGCGCCCGTTCGCGTTCCAAGGCGCGCTCCAGAATCGCAAGCTCCGCCGCCTTCGGCTCCCGGGAGGTGGTCTCAATAAAACCCCAGCGCAACCGCGCCGAGGCATCGCCGCGCTGACCCAGCATGCGCTCAGCCAGGGCCCGCGAGGCCTCCACGAACTGCGGATCGTTGAGCGTGACGAGCGCCTGCAGCGGCGTCGTCGTATCTGCCCGGGAGACGGTGCAGATCTCGCGATTCGGCGCATCAAAGGCCATCATGTTCGGCGGCGGCGCAGTACGTTTCCAATAGGTGTACATGGAACGCCGATACAGCTTCTCACCGTGATCCTGCACAAAGGTCTGGGCCGTCGCCGGCGAACTGCCGTAATGGCTGACCTCCCGCCAAAGATCGCCCGGAGTGTAGGGATTGACACTCGGTCCACCGATGCGCGGGACGAGCAGACCGCTAATCGCGAGGGCCGCATCGCGGACAAACTCGGCCGGCAGACGAAAGCGCGGCCCCCGCGCGAGGAGCCTGTTCTGCGGATCGCGCTCGAGCTGGGCCGCGGTGGCGTCCGAGGATTGTCGATACGTTTGCGACAGTACGATTTGCCGCAGCAGCGCCTTCACATCCCAGCCGCGCTCGACAAAATCAACCGCGAGCCAGTCCAGTAACTCGGGATGGCTCGGCCATTCGCCTTGCGCTCCGAAGTCAGCCGCCGTTGCCACGAGTCCGGAGCCGAACAGCATTTTCCAAAAGCGATTCACCGCCACGCGAGCCGTCAACGGATGCTCTTTCATGGTCACCCATCGCGCGAGCCCGAGCCGGTCAGCCGGCGCGCCCTCCGGCATCGGCGGCAATGCCGAGGGTGTACCCGCCGTCACTGCGCGCGTGGGTTGGGAATAGTCGCCGCGATTGAGGATGAACGTTTCCCGCGGCTTCGCAGCGACATCCATCACCATCGTGCTAAACTTCTCCGTCAGGACCGCGAGCCTCTCTTCAAGATTGGCGAGGGCAATGCGTTGCGGGGCGAGTTCCTCGGCCTGGTCGGCGCAGCGCGACCAGAGTCGCGCCTGCATCTCCGCGGTGCGTTGCGCCGGCGGAGTCTGCACCGCGGCGACGACCTCCGCGGGCAGATCGGTGCCGTCATCAGTGCCGGTTAATACAAGGATTTCGATCAATCCGGGCATTAACGTTTTGCCATGACCAAAATTCACCTGGACGTTGAGGAACGGGGTATCGGTGGAGTGCACCGGTTGCGCAAAGGTGGCGGTGAGATGTACCGGACCCGAGGTCGCCAGATCGGGAGACCAGCCGCTCTCGTTCCGCGGATCAAGGATTCCAGCCGGTGGATAGGCCGGCTGCCAGGAGTTGGCCGTCACGCGGGAGAACTGCCGCAGCATATGCAGGTTGACCTGATCACCTGGCACCGCCTCGGCGGAAGCGGCCAGGGCAGTCAGAACGAAGCTGCCTTTTCCT
>JBBQEG010000023.1:0-26383 GCA_038320495.1 Opitutales bacterium
GGCGGTGTCGATCGGCCAAACGCCTTCGGACTTTGCGAGCACACGCTGCGCGGCAATCCGACGAAGCGCCATGCGCACGCTCCAAGGAACGAAGGGCTTAACGGTGTAGTAGAATCGACGCTTCAGCATGCGGCAGAAAAAAAGAAATCGGCGGACAAAGAAGAAACGGGGAGAAAGTAGAAGGTCGGAAAAGTAGAAACAGGGAGAAAGAAGAAACGGCGGAAATTTTCTGTCTATGTTCCTCTGTTATCTCCTGTAAAATGATGTCGTTTGGAGCATCGAGCAAAATAATTACGGAACATGCAGGAATGCCTGTATCACTCGGGAAACACGGAACAGGCCCGAATGCCTGAATCTGGCGGAGACCGGCGTGTGTTCTTTCTCCCGTTTGTTCTTTGCTCTCTTTATTCTTTGCCCGCCCACAGCTATTCATCATTTCCTGCTGGAGGCGCGAGGGGACGTAGCTTTGGAGTTTGTTGAGGACGACGCCAACGTGGGCGCGGGAATCGGCAAGCAGGGCGGCGCCGCGTTTCACGACTTCCCGATCGGTTTTTTCGGATTCGATCACGAGGAGCACCATGTCCATGAATCCTGCCAACCGCGGCGTGATGCTAATCTCGCTGACGGGCGGCATATCAAAAATGATATAGTCAAAGTCGCTCGCCTTGAGCTTCGGCACCAGTTTGGTGAACCGTTGGGGCAAGTTCCGATAGAGGTGATCGCTTTTCTCGCTGGCGCCGACGACATAGAGATTGTCGAGCACGTGAGCATTGTCACGGGCATCGAGGATCTCATCCAGGCCGCACGCGGGCTTGCCTTTGACGAAGTGCTGCGCGGAGCCCTGTCCACCGGTCATGTCCACCAACAGAACGTTGCCTTCGCCGGTATCCGACAGCGTGCGGGCCAATCCCGCGGCCGTCGTCGTGACTCCGGAGCTCCTGCCCATGCTACTCAGCGCGACCAGCTTGGGCTTGTGAGTGAGATTCTTGCTTTCAAAATAAGCAATCAGGCGATCGCGCAGGGTCTCATGGAAGGTATCGAGCTCGCCGTGGCCTGCGGGGACAATCGCACTGGTCTGACCGCTCGTGAGGGCGGGGACATTCTGGCGGGAGGACTCGAGCTGTTTCTTCTCCAGCAGCGGAATGGTCAGAAGCAGCGGGTAGGGCAACAGACGTTCGATATCGCCGGCGCGCCGTACGGTCCGATCAAAGAAGAACTCGATGGCGGCGGCCCACGCCAGGCCGAGCCCAAGTCCGGCCAGGGCGATCATCTGTACCAACTTGCGCGTCTTGCTTGGATCCGTGAAGGGCGCGGATGGCTTCTGGATCTGACTGATGTTCTGAATACGTCCGGCGCCGAGCGTTTCATTGATTCGATTCTGCTCCAAGCTGGCGGAAAAGCGACGATACTGCGCATCCTGAAGTTCCTTTTGGCGATTCAGCTCGGAGATGGAGCCTTCAAGTTGATCGACTTTGCCGATCTCGGCGCGGACTTCGGCGAGCTGCGCGTTCAGCACGGCCATCTTCGATTTAAGGGCAGCGATGAGCGCTGCGGCCGCTTGGGGATCGAACTGGTCAAACGGCGAGGTGCTGCGCGTGTTACTGACATCGGTCCGCGCCAACCGTGGGTGCTCCTCGAGGATCTTTTTCCGGCTGGCTTCGGCCTCGTTCAGTTGCGTGTCAACTTCGCGGACCCGGGGGCTATCAGCGGTGAACGCGGTGCGTAACTCCTGCTTGCGGTTTCGCAGGAAGGTGATGCGCGTGGAGAGATTGATATAATCGTCGACGATCTCCTGGGGAATGGGGGGCTCTGCGGTAGGCACTGGGTCACCGGCGGTAGTGTCCGAGAACGTCGTCATGGCCTCGAGCATGGCAGTGCGGGTGGCGAGTTCCGCCTGCACGCCATAGATCTGCTCCCGGAGGGAGCCGATTTGTCGGGAATAGGCCGCCTTGGCGTCGTCCACAGAGAGGACCCCCGCGCGGATTTTCGCCTTCCGGAGTTCGTCTTCTGTTTCCAGCAAGCGGGAGCGCAGGCGGTCGTTTTCCTGGGTCAACTGCTCGCCCAGCATTCCAGGCGCGCGGTGAATCTCGACGTGCGTCTTCTGGTAGCGATCCACTACTTCACGCAGAACGACCTGAACCATTTCCGGATCCGGATGCCGGAAAGTGAGATGAATGATGCTGCTTCCGGGCGGGACGCGGACGATGAGGTTCTGGCTGAGATATGAGATGGCCCCGTTGCGACTATTCCCACCGCCAGCCGCGGCGAGAATGCGCTCGGCGCCGATGGCATCGACCACGAGGCCGGCGAGATCGGAGCTCTGGATGATCTCTCTCTCGGTGCTCATGATCGTCTCACCCCGTTGATCGGGTGATTTGGCGTTATCGCCTGTACTTTGAGCAATGGATTTGCCCTCGGAGATGACGTACTGGATATAGAGCTTGGAATCCGATTGAAACGGGTTCTTCTGCGTGAAATGGACCACGGCTGCGGCGCCAAAGCCGATGAGCGCGCAGAGGAGGATCTTCCACTTGTGCCGAAACAGGATGTAATAGATATCGCCCAAGTCTATACCGGACGGGGGAGGCGCTGGGAATTGATTATTCATCGGAAAATCGGAAAATCGGAAAATCGGAAAATCGGAAAAGTGGGAAATTGGGAAATTGGGAAATCGGAAAACTCAGACGCTCAAAAACGGAAAACGGAAACTCGGACTTTTTAACCGCAGGTTACGCGGATAGCGCGGACAAATACTTCAAGACATCCAGACAATTGGTCACACGAAGCTTAAGAGGCGTATTCCCACATCGGGGGATCAATCGGATCGTTTCCGTACTTTCTGAACCCGACGTGGCGATCGGTAGGATTCGGAAAATCGGAAAATCGGAAAATCGGTAAACTGAAACTCGAACTTTTAACCACAGATTACGCGGATATCGCGGATGATCGGATGTTTTCTGATTTTCCGATTTTGTACGTTTCCCGATTTTCTGTCTCTGGATTGCCGCGCCCTCGTTCCTCGTTCTCGCAATGACAATGGATGGTATGGCGTTTCCGGGCTAGGGCTCCGAGTTTTCCACTTTCCCGATTTTGCGCTTTTCCACTTTTCCTCCGTTCTTCCGGTTTCCGACGTTTCTTCTTTCCCCTGTTTCTTCTTTCTTCTTTTCCGTCCTTCTTCTTTTCCTAAGCAATATGCTTATAGGCGAGGGCGCCGATGCGGCGGGAGAGCGAGGCGGGCATCGCTTGGAAGATGCGGGTGTGCCACCCGGAGGCTCGGTCGGTCTCGCGGAGGAAACCGGCACGGGGGCTCCACTTGATATAGTCGACGGTCGTTTCGCGGGAGCCCCAGGCGCGCTTGAACCGGCGCAGGCCGGCGTTGGCGAGGGAGGTGCGGCCGAAATTCAAGACCGAATATCCAGCCCGTGCGTAATGCTCGATCGCCCGCCACATGACGAGGTTGTTAGGGCGCAGGTCTTGATAAGCTTCGTTGGATGCACCGAATTTATAGATCACCGTCTGACCAAACTGGAAGTACATGGCCCCGGCCGCCGGCCGACCTTGGTTGCGGGCGAGTACGATCGCGCCAAGCCCGGGACCGAGGATATGCTTTTGTATATTGTCGAAAAAGGCCACCGGTTGGGGTGGAAGACCTTGTCGGCGACGGGTCGTGCCCACGAGATCGTAAAACTCGCGCACCGCGGCCGGAGTTTGGGTGATTTCAATCTCGAGTCCCGCCTGCTCGGCTTTGCGAACCGCCGTTCGGGTCGAACTCTCACAGTTACGAAACAGTGCGGCCGTGTCCTTTGTGAGCGTCAGGGTATGCTGGTAGTAAGCGACGGAGGAAGTTGCTTCCGCCCAGGAGCACACTCCGCCGCGATAGTCCCAGTAGCGCCAGCTCCGGGAGCGGGCGAGCTGCTGCGCGGCCTCCAGGAGGGTCGCAAGTGTGCGCGGGTTCTGGGCGAGAGCGACACAGTCATCGGTAAAGGGAAGGGAGACACCGCGTTTGCCGGTGAGCCAACTGGCGACTTCCAAGACTGGCAGCAACCCACCGTTGTCGCCTTCGATGACTAGATGACACGGTCGAAAACGGTAAGTATCAAGAAGGACGCGAAGCCAGGCGGAGGTGTGAAAAAACGAAGCCTTGGGAAAGGATTTGAGTCGTGCGTCCCAAGTAGCGGCGTCCGCGAGTGGATCAAAAAGTCGAGCCTCAAGCGGGTTGGGGCGGGCGTTTTTACTCACGGGTGGAGGAAAAGCGGGAAACGGACAAAGAAGAAACGGGGAGAAAGTAGAAAGAAGAAACAAGGCACAGTCTCGGATGCCGCGGGAGGCCCCGAAGACCTTTACCCATCTGCTCCGTCTGCGCAATCTGCGGTTGATCGGAGCTTTTCCGATTTCCTGTCTCTGCGTTTTCTGCGGCCTCCTGTGAAAAGTTTGAACGTATATAGGTCTTGGGATCGCTTATGTGCCTTACGAGCCTTACGTGGCCACCTCTCCGAGCTTGGTCTTTTGAGCGCTTTCCCCTTTCGCAATTTTCCGCTTTTCCGAGCTCGGGTCCTACGGGAGTTTCCGAGTCAGCGTATCTGCTTTCTACTTTCTACTTTCCCTCATCTCTTTTTTTCCGACCATGATTCGCGCCGGGTTTCCGGCGACGGTGGCGCCTGGAGGGACACTCTTGGTGACCATGCTTCCAGCGCCGACGGTAGCACCGGCACCGATGGTGATGCCGCAGAGGATGGTGGCGCCGGATCCGATCGAGGCTCCTTTTTCCACCAAGGTTGGAATGCAGGTCCAGTCCGCGTCGGTCTGCAAGGTTCCGCCGCCGCTGGTGGCACGGGGAAAAAGGTCGTTCGTAAACATTACGCCGTGTCCGACGAAGACCTCGTCTTCAATCGTCACACCCTCGCAAATAAAGGTGTGACTCGAGATCTTGCAGCGCTGACCAATCTTCGCGCCTTTCTGGACTTCGACAAAGGTTCCGATCTTGGAATCGTCACCGATCTCGCAGCCGTAGAGATTGGTGAAACTGTAGATCTTAACGCCTTGGCCGAGCTTCACATCGCGAAGCAGCTGAATCGGAGACGAGGTATCGTTCACAGAGGAGGAGGGCGGTTCGAGAAGGTGGCGCAGACATTTCTGTCTGCGGTTCCCATTGCTAAGGAAGAAGTCCGGACTTGGGTCTGGACTTGGCGGAACAGGCAGCGGTTCGTGAACGAGCTTAACGGCTCGCCGGGATCGGCGGCGTGGTGTTCCCGGTTCGCGCCGTGGGCGGGGTCGCCCCGCGGCCATTGCGGGCGGCGAGAGCAGTCGGGACCGTGAGACGGGGGCCCGATCCATTCGCCTGCGGCGTGGTCGAGTCCCAGAGGTGAACGGGGGCGCCGTGGCTTTTCAGGGATTGCGAAGAAGCTTCCAGAATCCGCACCACCTCGAGGCCGGATTCCCCGGACGTGAGCGGCATCAATCCGTTCTGGATGCAGTCGATGAAGTGGTTGCACTCGGTGCGGAGCGGTTCGTCGTGCTTGATAAAGGGAGAGTAGGTATCGCCATAGTGATAGGCATACTGGAACTCGGCGAATGAGTTATAGTGCGGTGGACGTTCGACGCGGACATCGTAGACTTTGATTTTTTCCAAGGGCAGGATATCATCATAGACGATCATGCGCTTGCTGCCGACAATGGTCATTTCGCGGACTTTTCGCGGATCGTGCCAGCTGCTGTGGACAATCGCGGAACGTTCTTTGGTGAAATGGAGGCTCATCGAGGTCATATCCTCAATGCCGGGGGTCAGGCTGGCGCCGCCCCGGCAGTTCACGCTGTGCGGGAGTTCCTGCATGATATACAGGATGATGGACAAATCATGCGGGGCGAGGTCCCACGCGACGTTGATATCCTTCTGGAACAGCCCGAGATTTAGCCGGCGGGCGGCAATATAGCGCAGATCGCCTAGATCGTTATTGTCGACGATCTCCTTGATCTTGCGAACGGCGGCCGAGTACAGGAACGTGTGGCCCACCATTACGATCACGCTGTGCTCCTTGGCCAGCTGAATGAGTTCTTCGCATTCGGCGGTAGCGCAGGCCATGGGCTTCTCGATCAGCACATGTTTGCCGGCCGAGATACAGGCCTTGGCCATGGGAAAATGGTGCCGGGCCGACGTCGCGATCACGACGGCGTCGACTGACTTATCTTCAACAATCTTGTTGAAGTCCGTCTCTCCTGTCACGGTTGGATAAAGCGTGTGAAGCTGCTTGAGGCGCTTTTCACTCAGATCGCACACACATGAAAGCTGGGCTTCAGGAATGGATTTGAAATTGCGGACCAGATTAGGGCCCCAATAACCAAAGCCGACGACCGCGACGTTAACAGGTTTTTTCATACGGAGAAGGGGTATGGCAGGCGCTCTTAGGACGTGGGTCCGCTGGCGCATGAGTGCTATTGGCAAGTTTAATTGGTGACGGCTCGATTGGAGCCGGGTCGGTCGCATGGGACCGGCGGGAGCGGCGGGTGTCGGCCAGCTGAATGGCGAGGGCGGGAACGGTGAGAAAGATGATTTTCACATCCTTCCAGAACGACTTGGTCTGGGTGTATTCGATATCTAGCTCGATCATTCGCTCAAATGTCGTGCGATTTTTGCCGGAAACCTGCCAGAGGCCGGTGAGGCCGGGAACCGTGCGAAAACGCCGCCGCTGCTCGGACGAATATTGTTCATACTCGTAGGGAATGCAGGGCCGCGGGCCGACAATACTCATCTCGCCGCGGAGCACATTGAGAATCTGGGGGAGCTCGTCCAAACCGGACGCGCGCAGGAGCCATCCGGTGGCGATGAGACGCGTATCCCGCTTGGCATCCATCTTCAGCATCGGCGCATTCGATTGGATCAACTGCGCGAAATGCGCTTGATGAACCGACGTAGCGGCGCCCACGTGCATGGTTCTAAACTTGTAGAGTTTAAATCGCCGGCCCTGGAAGCCCACGCGTTCCTGGCGAAAGAAAATCGGGCCCGGGGACGAGATCGACATGACGATCGCGACCATAAACGTGGCGATCGCGAAAAACGGCAGAGCCAGGGCGCAGCAAACCAGATCAATCACCCGCTTCCAACGTGGAACGGGAGCCGTTTCAGCGTCGGAGTGTTTATCTGGAGGAGTGCTGCTCAACAAAGCCATGAAAAATTAGGAGCTGAAACAACCAGGTCGCTCAAGCGACCGCGGGAATCCGTTCAATCTGATCGCGGCTGAGGGTCAGTTGCGCGCCGTGTTGGAGGATGGACAAAAGGATGGTGACGCGGTCCTGCTCATCCGAAGCGCGTAGGATCACCGCGGATACGCCCTGCATCGGCCCGCCCACAATCTGAACCGGATCACCCGGCCGGAGCGAAGGGCGAAGGGAGAGATTGTCGAGTTCGGTGTCGACCCAACCCTTTAATTCGTTGATGAGGCTATCTTCCACGATTGCCGGGGTATTGCCGTTGTGGACGATATTAATGACTTCCGGACAGTACCGGGCGGCGCGATACGAAAGGGCGGGGTCGAAGCGGACGAAAAGATAACGGGGGAACAGGGGGCTGACGACGACGCGCCGCACCCGACGAATCGTCCGGTGCTGCTTTATTCGCGGGAAGTATGTCTCCAATCCCAACGAACCGCGGCAATAGGATTCCACATGGACCTCCTTGAGAGGGCGGGTGTGCAAGCAATACCAGTTCACGGTGCGGTTTTACGTTTCGAGCGAGGGCGTTGCACTCCCGCTGGCGGACGATCGCCCGGGTCGCACCATTGCAGGAAAGAGGGAGGGCGGGTCATGGACGAAAGTTGGCAAGCTGCCGCCATCACGGTGCCTTGCTGGGAGCAGAGAGCCATGGAAGGTTGGAGGAAAAGAATGGAGTGACCGATGAGGTGCATCATGTCACATGGTATTATCAACAAGCGGCCGATTTAGGAGTTCCTGAACCGTTTAAATTTGTTCTGAAACAATTGGTCGGCAGCGCGTTGGGTTTCTGGCACGGAGAGCGGTGATCGGGCGAATGACGTCGTCGATCTGAAAATCACGCGGTTGTGACGAATCCAGTGGCAGGTTCCCAGAGCACAGGTGTGGTGTGAGTCATCGGCTCGATCTCCAGTTTACCAAAATGTGAGACTGGTTAAAAAGTTGGTAAGGCTCCCTTGCAATGATTATGCGTTTATTTGCGTATATCGGTCCCAATAAGAGTACGAACGGGCCTACCCGAGAACGATCGTCGTGCGACATGCATTCCGCGATGTCGAAATGACAGCGTCCTTGGCGCCTGGATACGGTCGGCGGGCGTCGCGGAGAGCAGGAGTCGCCTCTCAACTGACGCAAAAAAGGGGAAGCGCGGTTCGGCACTTCCCCAAAAGCAACCCTTGGCCAACCGCTGACCTGATTAAAGGGAGGCTGCCGCCCTCGCTGAATGTAAAACCGGGGATCGGTTCTCGGCCGGAGGGGCCTCGGCGAAGAATTCCACGATATGTTCCAATTGGCGATAACCGCGCTCCCGGAGCTTGCGCTGGACGCTTTCGATCACCGCGTGAAGTTCAATCGACAGATCTTCGTCCAATTGCTCGACCTGAGCCGTTCCCTTTCGGACCAGCGGATAACGCCTTTGGCATTCTGACGCGACGAAGTAAAGGGCGGCACCTCGTTCGCCGAAGCCGCTACGGTAAACCACTCCTGCTTTCTCAAAAGCAGCAATGCAGCGGTAGAACGTCACCAAGTCGCACGTCTTGCTTCCGGTCTGGCCGTAAAGTTGCTCGATCGTCGCTGGCTGGTGAATGCGACAGAGGACCGAAAGGAGGGCTAATCGGGGCTGGGTAATCCGCAGTCCCGATCCTCTTAACTTCAGAATGATGGAGTCCAGATCAACGGTGGGCGGCGCGAAGGGGGAATTGGTCTGAGTTGATGAAATCATTGGAACGTGGTCGTCGCTGCTACCTCAACTTGCGGGGCGCATTGACGTTTGTTCCGGTGCAAGTCCCGGATGGTTCGAAGGTGAGAAAGGTGAGGCCGATCGCTCCGCGACGGGTGAGAATCGAGTCGGAGAGATCAGTTATCCCTCGTACTCGCTGATCCCGGGCCAACTATGCTGGTTAATTTGCAAAGTAATGATGGCAATATCGATGCGAGTTTTTATTTGCTTTCACCGTCTGAGCCCGTCTCCAAGCCGTAACGCGAATTTGACGAGAATTCTACGTTTAAGCCGTCAACTTAATGCTTAGTCGCTCAAATTAAGGGAGTTGACTAGTATTTCGATTTTGTAAAGAAACACGACGCTCTTCGGGCGAAATGCGAGTCAAGTCCCACCCCGTGAAGCGAAAGGCGGCTCGACGGCCACCGACTCCTCGACAAACTTGGGCGCGGCGGTCGCTACGTCCCGCAACGTGGATCAAGCGTTTCGAACCGTATTCGCTCTCTTCCGAACTCCAGAATCTTACCCCTATGAATCCCTCGGTATTGCAGGCGCTTCGGCTTCTCCTCCTCGGCTCGATCACGTTGTCCGCGTTGGCGCAGACCCCGACTGCCTCCGCCTCGCGGACGTTGCGGGAGCTGTACACGGACTTTTTCCCGCTGCACCACACCGGGCCGATCACTCCTCAAGCGTGGGCTGAACGCCAGCGGGACGTGCGTGATCGGGTGCTGCTGGCGAGCGGGCTTTTCCCGCTGCCGACGAAAACGCCGCTCAATGCCGTGGTGCACGGCCGGGTTGAACGTGATGACTATACGATCGATCGCGTTTTCTTCGAGTCATTCCCGGGCCATTACGTGACCGGTAGTTTATATTTACCGAAGAACCCTCCGAAGGATGGCAGGATGCCGGGAATTCTGAGTCCGCATGGGCACTGGCCGCAGGGCCGCTTTATGGACCTGGGCCCCGACTCGGCTGGGATGAAGGAGCAGTTGGCGATCGGGGCGGAACGCTTCGAGTCCGGAGCCCGGGCCCCGTTGCAGGCGCGCTGTGTGCAACTCGCACGGATGGGATGCGCCGTTTTCTTCTATGATACGCTCGGCAACGCCGATAGTATTCAAATCGCCGAGCATCGCAGCGGCCGGCGCCCGGATTTGAATGGCACCGAACCCGGAACCTATGGTTTATATAGTCCGATGGCGGATTTGCGTTTGCAGTCGAATTTTGGATTGCAGACATGGAATAGTGTCCGCGCCCTCGACTTTATCCTGACCATTCCGGGCGTCGATCCGACCCGCCTTTCCGTAACTGGCGCCAGCGGCGGCGCCACTCAGGCGATGATGCTGGCGGCCATCGATGACCGGCTCGCCACGGCCTTCCCGTGTGTCATGGTGAGCACGGCGATGCAGGGCGGGTGCACCTGCGAAAACGCCAGTTACCTTCGAATCAATCAGGGTAATATTGATATTGCGGCGGCCTTTGCGCCGAAGCCGATGGGACTAACGACCGCGGACGACTGGACCAAGGAATTGGAGACCAAAGGATATCCCGATTTGAAGAATGTCTGGAAGGCACTGGGGCGGCCCGAGAACCTGCTGGCGACGTTTAATACTCATTGGAAACATAACTATAATCACGTCTCGCGGACGACGATGTATGGTTTTATGAACAAGCATTTCCAGCTCGGCTTCAAGGAGCCGGTGTTGGAGAAATCGTTTGTGGTGAGTTTACCGAACGAGGCGACGGTCTGGACGGGGGCGCATCCCAAGCCGGCTGGCCCGAAAGTTGGGAACGCCCACGAAAAGGCGTTGTTGCAGCACTGGAGCGAAGATAGCGCCGGGTTGTTATCCGGAAAGAAGGACCTGTTGCGCCGAGCCTGGAGTCTCATGATTGGCCGGTCGCTACCGCAGGCCACGGATATTACGTTTGGCTTTGGGCAAAAGGAACACGCGAATTATATACTGCTTACGACCAAGGTCTACGACCGAAAGAACCAGGAGGAGGTCCCATGCACGATCCTGCGGCCGAAGGGAGTAAAATGGAACGGAACGATTGCTGTGTGGCTGGCAAATAGCGGCGTGGAGGCTCTCGGCAGTGCGGCCGGGCTGAGTCCCGCCGCGAAGACGCTGCTCGATGCGGGGATCGCGATTGCGTGTCCGAATTTATATCTGGCGGGAGCGAAGGAACAGCCGATGAACCTGGTAAAGAGCCAGGATGCTTCGCGGAATGAGTGGCGCTGGGCCGCGGCGTACACCTATGGTTATAATCCATCCCTGGTTGTGCGACGGGTGCATGATGCAATGACGACGGTCGCGATGCTCCGCGGCCACCCTGACATGAAGGATGGCCGGATCATCCTGGTCGGTGCGGACGGCGCGGGTGCTGTGGCGGCCGCGGCGGCGGCGATGATGCCTCAACAGCTGAATGGGGCGGTGATCGATACGGAAGGGTTTCGCTTCGCATCGGTGAACGACCAGTGGCACCCGATGTTCGTCCCTGGCGCGGTGAAGTACGGGGATGTTCCCGGCCTGATCAGTCTCTCCGAAACGTTTCGTGTCACCACGCTGGGCGAGGCCGGTGTACCCGGCGGAGCCGAGGCGGTCGCGCGAGCGGTGGTGGCAACGTTGGGGCGGTGATTGCGGACTCCCGGGGAGCGGTCGTTCCCGGGGTGTTCATGATGAAACGGGGTGCCGCACGGACACGATCAGCGGTTCGCGCGAAGTACACACCGCTCTGATCGTTCAACCTAAATTCGGCAGTTCAGATTAACCACGGATGACACGGATGGCACGGATACAGAGAATTGCAGATCAAGGCGCGCAACTCAACCACGGCAGTCGTTCCTTTCAAACGCCAATTTTTTAACCGCGGATTACGCGGATAAATCCGGAGACACTATCCTGAATTGTGCGCCTCTGAAGAACTCCTCTCCGAAGACCTCAACCCCGGGCAGTCCTACGGCAGCGGCCGCGTCGTCAACCCCTTCCTCTGACATGAACCACGAAAAACACGAACCACACGAAAAAGGAACCAATTAAGGCATTAGAAATTCCGCCGTCTCTACTCCTGTATCCTTTCGTCCCTGAATTTTTCACCCCAGAGGACACAGATAAATACCGGATGGAATACCCCAAGTTCCCGTCTCCGCTGCCTTATATCCGGTTCGTATCTGTGTAATCTGTGGTTAAACCTCCGGGTTCAGTCCCTGAATTTTTGACCACAGAGGACACAGATATTTCGTGCCTTTCGTGGTTAAAAAATCCGATTCCGATGAACCACGAACCACACGAAAAGATTGATATAACTCGACTCTCATTCAGCTGATGAGCAGCAAGCGCGGCGGCTGGCCGGAAATCGTTTCGGGAGCGCGGTGGATGCACGGTGGCACTGGGCTGCCCGGATAATCGACTGCGATGCGCCATAGGTTGCCCAAGCCGAAGGAAAATGGCCGGGCCTGCGGGGCGGCGGCGTAATGCAGATCATAGCAGCACTCTTTCAGGTACTCGCGAAATTCATCATTATCTTCCCCGCCGAAGTGGCGAAGGAGTTCGGCGCGCGTTTCGGGAATTCCTACATGCGGGCGCGCCTCTTCGTTGCGCAGTCCCTCGCTCGCGGGCCCATGGTAAGTGCAAAGATAAGTGTCGGTCTCCACCGTCGCGCTGTCCGCGTGGAACGAATACACGTCGATCGGGACGGCCCCGGGTTCCTCGTCCCGCGGGTAGCTTTGGATACAGTCGAGAGACGGAGACAGGCCGTGGTCGCGCAGCACTCGCTGGTCTTCGAGGAGAAGCGCGATGGCGGCCCGCCCGGCCTCACTTAACGGCAGGGAGTGAAGCCGCCCGGAGTCGAGGGGGGTGATCCCTTCTGCGCACCCCAGCTTTTCCACGACCTCGCTGAAGCCCTCGGGCAGGGCGCGCTCCCAGCAGAGGGCGTTGACGCCGTCTGCAAACCGGGTCGTGACCAGCTCATGGAAACTGTGCACCCGCTTGATGCGGGCGTAGTCGGTCGGCAAGGTGAACGGAGTCATACCAGCCGCCGTGATTGACGGATACCGCCGGGGTTTCAAAACGAAAAATCGCGGCGCCTCGTTTCCGTTGTCCAGATCGTTGCCCGCGAAGGTTCTGCCCGCAAACGGCACTCCCTGTGGAGCGTTCTACTTTCGGTGTGCCTTCAACTCTTCGTCAATCACCCGGGCCACTGCTTCGCCCAGCGTCGTCAGTCCCGGGGCGCTGTAATGTACATTTTGCGGCAGTTGCGTGTGCGGGACTGATGCGCCAAGGGAAAACAGATCGTTCACGCGGACTCCGTTCGCCTGCATGATTGCGAGCGCGGTCGCGTTGTAAACGGGCGGGGCGGCAGGCGAGCGGAGCGGCGCGGTGGTCTTCGGCGCAACCGGTGTAGTCGTGGCAAACACGAGGCGCGCGCCAGTCGCTTTCAGCTTCGTGACGATCTGGCGGAGATTGTCCGCGTAGACCGGGAGAGGGGCTTGGAGCGGGTCGGTGGCTTCGTTGGAGTTTTCCGCGGACCCCGCGACTTTGACGTGCTTCAAATCGTGCAGTCCCCAGTTGAAATGAATGACGTTCCATTTTCGTCCTTCCAGCCACGTATCGATCTTTTGGAGACCAAGGGTGGTGCCCTGGCAGTTTTCCGGCCCGTTTCCGTTGGCTGTCATGGGACGAAACACATTCGCCCGTCCGGCGAGACGCGTGCGCACGTCTCGGGTGTAACCGACCGAGATCGAGTCCCCCAAAATGAGGACATTGGGCAGCGCTGGATCGGGCGTGAACGCCCACGATTGCCGCGCCGCGCGCTGCCCTGCTGTTTCCGCTTCAATAATTGCGGGGGGATTGGCCGGCGGCGCGGCCATCAAGAAAACGCCGAATCCATGGCCCACGACACTGGCGGCGACGAGCGCGATGATCTGACAATGGCGCGGGAGAAAACTCCACGCGTAGGGTGGCGATACGTTCATTAGGGTGCGGTGGCGTTGATCGGCGCCGGTGGCCGGAGGTGGCGGTCGAAAAAGGCCGCGATCGCTTCGTGTGGTATGCCTTGCGCGAAGGCGGCATTGGCGTGACCGCCCTCGGGAATCAGATGCAGGGTCGACTCCACGCCCGCATCGCGGAGCGCGGCGTGAAATGTGATGCTCTGCCTGGGCGGCACCGCTCGATCGGCCTCGCCGTGGACGAGAAAGAAAGGCGGCGCCGTGGCGCTCACGTAAGCGATCGGGCTAGCGCGTCGGGCGGCAGCCGGCAGTCGGTCGGGCGGCCCGCCGAGGAGTTGCGCCACCATTGAATCGGGGAGGTTGGCGGTGACGGACGGATTCGGCAGCGCCTGTGCATCCCACGCCAGCAAATCGGTGGGTGGGTTAAATGCACAAACGGCAGCAACGCCCGCCGGGAGTGCGCGATGAGGGTCGTCTGCCGGTGCCGGAAACTGCGTTGGCGCCGTTCCAAGTAGGGCAACCAGATGGCCGCCGGCTGAACCGCCCCACGCGCCGATTCGGTTGGGATCCTGACGGTACTCCTTTGCGTGAGCGCGGAGCCAGCGGATCGCGCGCTGGCAGTCTTCGATCTGGGCCGGAAAAACCGCGTCCTGACTAAACCGATACGTCAGGGCCGCGACCGCGTATTCACGTTTCACTAACGCGCGCGCGGCGCCACCGCCGCCCTTGCCGCCCGTGTACCAGCCGCCGCTGTGGACCCAAACCACGAGCGGCCGCGGGCTGGCCGGGGGCGTCGCCGGGAGATAAAGATCGAGCCGGTTCCGCTCCGCGTGCGGCCCATAAGCCAGGTCGCGGTGCACGTGCTCGGTCGGCGATGACGCCGCCTCCGCCGCTGCCGCTGGGGTTGTCGCTGTCGCGGGCATCGGTGCCGCCTGATTCGTTTTTGATGCTGATTCCGACGCCGGTGCGCTGCTGGCAACGGCGTTCGCAATGGCGCCGCCCGCGGCTGCGACGACGAGCCCGTTTGCGACGAGGGCGACAAGGGCGCCGATGAAGACGCGGACAACCTGCGGTGGGCGGCGCATGACTACAGGAGGGTGGTTAATGGACCGGCTTGACCCATTCAGACGCGGCCGGTGGCGTCCACGCGGCAGGTTTCAGCACTGGACTGGTCCATGCCACCGGATCGCCCAGGCGGTTGGCTTCGCTTTGAAGCAACGCGCGCAACCGGGAGAGAGTGCCGGCGTGCGTTGGTTGATCGGCCAAATTGTTCAACTCATGCGGGTCGGCGGCCAGATCGAAGAGCTGCGTCCGATCAATCTGTGGATAACGGATCAGTTTCCAGCGCTCATCGCGCACCGCGCGCTGGCTCTCTAGGTAGGCGGTAAACAACGCGGTGCGTCCACGGGCGTTTTTATCGGCGAAGAACGGACGTAGGCTCTCGCCTTCGGTTTCGGGTGGAGCGGTGGCGCCGGCCAACTCGCAGAACGTAATGAAGAGATCGAAAAGATAAACGAGGGCGTGGCTTTGTCCTTGCGGAATTCCGGGTCCGGCGATGACCAGCGGGACGTGCATGCCACCGAACTCGTAGAGGTTTTGTTTCCCCAGCAAGCCGTGGTCGCCGAGCGACATTCCGTTGTCTCCACTGAAGACGATAATCGTGTGGTCGTACTCACCGCTTTCGCGCAGCGCCGCGATGATGCGGCCGACGTGATGATCGAGGCCGGTGATGGCCGCATAATAATCAGCCAGCTGTTTCCGGATGGCATCCGGCGTGCGAGGCCAGGGCGCGAGTAGCTCGTCCCGGACGGTCGTGGCGCCATTGTCCCATGGGTGGACCGGTTGAAACGCCGGAGGAAGCGTGAGGCGGGCCGCATCATAGCGTTGATGAAACTGTGCCTCGGCCTGGGCCGGATCGTGCGGCACGGGTGGCGCGAGATACATATAGAACGGTTTGATGCGGGCCCGTTTTTCGATATAGTCGATTGCGCGATCGGCGAGGCGGCGGTGGCAAAGGCGCGGTTGGCCGCTTCTCCTTCGCCCTGCCCGTTGTCGTTGAGATTGACGTCGAAGGCCTGGGCGCCGGCGAAATACTCGTTGCCATACTTGCCCATGCGCCAGGTGTCATAGCCCGCGCTCTTCAGCACGGTGGGCAGGGGAGTGGTGCCAGGAACGTTCCTGCTCGGCGGACCAATGCGAAACAGCGAGCGGCCGGTGAGCATCATGGTGCGGCTCGGCAGACACACGGCGGGAGTCATGGCCCCCATGGTGTAACAGTGACGGAACGTCATGCCGCGCGCGACCAGCTGATCGAGATTAGGCGTATCCAATTCTACGGTACCGAGCGCGTGCAGGGCATCGGCGCGATGATCGTCGGAGTGGATGTGGAGAATGTTCGGCGGGCGGCCAGCGACGGACAACACGAAATTGGCGAACCCGGTCAGTAACGACAATGTGGATACGGCAACGCGAACCGCCCACGGGGGCGAAGGCGGCGGATCATGGCGCGTTGGCCTTGAGGATGGTCACGGCGACATCGTTGGCCCGTTTCGGGCCGGGCGTACTGCGCCCGTCGGTCACGAAACGGGTGAGAAGCGCGTTGAGTCGGGCAACGACCGCGGGATTTTCCGCCTGGACGTTCCTCGTTTCGCCGGGATCGGTCGCGAGATTATAGAGCTGCACCTCGGGCAGGCCGTTTTTCCGGGCCTCGACGTCGCTGGGTTTGCCCCAGCCGCCGGAACCGGGCCCGAGGGCGAGTTTCCACGGGCCTTGGCGAATGGAAAAGACGCCGGCGATGGAATGATGCACGACGGCTTCATGCAGCGGGGCGCGAGCGGTGCCGAGCAGGGCCGGGAGGATGCTCACACTGTCTTCACCGGCGGTCGCAGGAAGTGGCGAGCCGAGCAACTCGGCGCAGGTGGCGAGGAGATCGGTGAGGCAAATGAGCTGATCGCTTTGCGCGCCGGGTTGAATCCGACCCGGCCAGCGGGCGAAAAAGGGCACGCGATGACCTCCGTCCCAGATGTCGGCCTTGTAACCGCGCAGGTCGGCGCTGGCAAAGTGGCCCTGCTGCTCCAAGCCGGCGGTGTCGGCCTGGGGCGAACAGCCATTGTCGGCGGTGAAGATGACGAGCGTGTTCCCGGCAACCCCGGACTTGTCGAGCGCGGCAAGAATTCGTCCCACCACGGCGTCGGTCTGCATGACGAAGTCGCCATAAGCGCCGAGTCCGCTTTTCCCCTGCCACTCCGGCGTCGGCAGGATAGGCGTGTGCGGCGAGGTGAGGGGGACGTAGAGGAAAAAGGGCCGGCCGGACTTCGCGGCGTCCGCGTGGTCGGCGATGTACTTCACGGCCTGTTGCTCGAGCCGGGGCAGCATCTGGATCGGGGGGAGGTTCTCGATTACGCGATCGCCTTCGATCAGGCCGGACATGGTGCGTGCATTGGAACAGCCCCAGAAATAATCGAAGCCGCGCGTGATCGGTCCACCGATGATCCGGGTGCCGACGGGCAGACCGCCGCGACCGAACTCGCCCTTCTTTCCCACGGCAGTCGGTGCGGCAACCCGGGCCGGATCGGCCGGACGTTCGGACTGAAAGCCGAGGTGCCACTTGCCAACGATCGCCGTGGCATAGCCATGATTTCGCAGTAGCGCGGGTACGGTGAGCCGGTCGTCGGCGATGAGCGGCGGATCGTCGGTGCCGTCGAGCACACCTTTTTGCAGTCGGGTGCGCCACGCGTAGCGGCCCGTGAGCAGACCGTAGCGCGTCGGCGTGCAGACTGAGGAACCGCTGTGCGCGTCGGTAAACGTCATGCCTTGGGCCGCGAGCCGGTCGAGGTGCGGGGTCTTGATCCGGCCACGCGTTTGATTGAGGATCTGGACGTCGCCGTAACCCATGTCGTCGGCGAGAATGTAGACAATATTGGGTTTGGCTCCGCCGCTGCCGGCGGATTGCGCCCGGAGGGCGGAGGAGGGGGCGATGACTCCCAAGAGTATCCAGAAAACTATGACGCGGAGCGATCGCGATGAGGGCGGGGAAAACATGGGGCGGTGGGTCAGAATGAACCTTTTAGCCCAATCGTCCACAGCGATCCGAAGTCCTGCCGGCTGCGAAACTGGGCATGAGGCGGCGTGCTGGGGCCGGCGACCTCGAAATCCTCCGTGGCGTTGGTGACGTTGCGCAGGTTGGCGAAGAGGGCGACGGAGCGAAGGACGTAATACTCGCCCTGCAGGTCGAGCGAGAGTTTCTTCAAGCCCCAGTTGTAGGTGCTCGTTTCGATGCTGGCGCCGGGGGCGACGAGGCCGATGCGCTGCCGTCCGCGGTAGTTCCAGTTGGCGCGCAGGTGGAATTTGGGCCGGGCGAGACTGACGCCCCAGTTGTACGTGCGCGGCACATAGCCGGCGAAATTGCCCGCCGCTTCGCCCGTCGCACGTTGCGCGGTGGCGTTCGCGAATACCTGCACGCCCCGGGCCCAGCGGGGGAGAAACGTCAGCGACTGCTTATAGCTGATGTCCAGGCCGGTGGTCCGCACCGTGCCGGGCAGGTTGATCTGCGTCGCGACGTCGTAGTCGCCGTAGGTAGCGGGATCGATACCGTAGAGGCCGAGGAATTCGGGGGTCGGGCGCAGCACCGTGGCGGCGAAAAAGTTTTCGTAGTCACGCCGGAATCCGCCGATGGAGAGCTGGCCGACGCCCTCAAAGTAGTATTCGAACCGCACATTGACGGTTTTGGCGCTCCACGCCTTGATCCCGGCGTTGTTGACGATGATCCGGTTGCCGACGCCGGGTGGCTCTTCTGTATCGGGAAGTGTAATCCCGCCGGCATATTGGTTGAGATTGGGCCGGCCGACCGATTGATAGACGGCGGCGCGGGCAATCAGGTTCTCCCGCACGTTGTAACTCGCGTTCAGGCTCGGGAAGAATCGGAGGTATTCCTTGCGAGTGCGCGCGGCGCGTTCGAGAAACGTGAGCTGAGACGTTTCCAAGGCGTTGGTGGTGATTGGCAGGGGGCGCCCATTCGCGCCGAGGATGACGTTTCCCTGGGCATTGCGCTGGAAGTTCCGGGTCGGATCAGTCAAGGGACCCTCGGCTTTGACATTCGTCTGTTCCGCCCGCAGGCCGCCGATGAGTTTCAGCCGGCGGTCGAGCAGGTGAAGATCGCCGCGCAGGTAGGCCGATGAGACGCTTTCCGCGGCGTATTTGGAACCGTTCACTCCGGAGCGGTAGGAGTTGTTGAGATTGGGGACGAAGTGGGTGGGATTGGCGCGAAAAGATTCGATGACCAGCTCGTTGCTTAGCCATTGGATGCGGGGGAAGCCGAACGGCGCGACGCGCGTCGAGGCGCTGACGTCGAGGAACGGCGCGGCGTAATCATCGCCGCCGGCGAGCGTGGTGCTGGCGCGGCCGTCCGGACCGACATACGAAAAGGGGATGTTGGTGGCACGGAGGTCACGCGACGAATGCCGGAAATCGAGGCCTCCCTTCAGCGTGATCGGCACGCGGCCCGTGAACTCGCGGCGTAGGTTGGCGTAGGCGGTGCGTTGGGTGTCGGTGGTGTGCTGTTCGCTGCCGGTGGTCGAGATCAGCGCGTAGTTGTCGATCCGATACGGGTCGACTGGCGTGCCGGTCGCGCCCTCGGTGACGGTGATCACGCGAGGCCGGAGATAGAAGATATCGTCGAAGGAGACAGTGACCCCTGTGCGCTGGGCGTTGGTGGTATTGAAAAGCCCGCGGTCCATGTTGCGAAGGGTGTGGTTGGCGCGGGAGTAGCCGAAGCCGGATTCGGCCTGCCACACGTCGCCCTGATGCCGCCAGACGAGCGTGGGCATGATCGTGCGGTTGTCCCGGGTCTGACCGGTGTTCGCCAGCACGAGGGAGCCGGCGCCGTTGCGGCCGCGCGTCGACGTCGGGGTGAACGCGCCCGGGTCGACACCGGTGATATTGAACGTCAGGGTGCGGCTCATGTTGGCGAACGCCGTGGAACTGAACTGAAACGATAGCGTGAGCTGGTCGCGGGGACCGAGTCGGGCGTCGAGCGTCGTGCTGAAGGAGTTCCGCGTGCTGTCCTTCGTGTTGTCGCGCACGGCGTAGCTGGTCAGATAAGGCCGGTCCGGTGTGGTGTGGGGAAAGGCGGCACCGTTGGTCACCGCGGTGGTGCCGCGCCATGTGTTCTGGGTGAAGTCCTGGTTCAGGTAGTTCTTCGAGGTACCGGCTGAGACGGTGAATCCAAAACTTCGATTCACCGGCCGGATGTAAGTGAAGTCAAAACCAGGATGGACCTTGCGGGTCTCCTTTCGCTGTGGTCCCGGCGTGTGATGGAAGTCGCGCGCGTTGTCCCGCATTAGTATGTATGCGTTCCAGTTCAGCACCGGTTTCGACCGCTCGAAGGCGCTGCGTGGAACCATGTTGACCGAACCGGCGAGGGCCGCGCCCTGGCTCTCCGGCGTGGGCGAGAACACGACCTCCACGCGGGAGAGATTGTTGATCGAAAGCATGTCGAGTGAGACGTTGCGGGCGGTGCCGCCACCAGGGTTGGCGGACGCGACGCTGAAGCCATCGATCGTGATGGGGACATATTCCGAAGGGACGCCATTGATCGAGATGTTGCGAGCAAAGCCGCCGACATTGTCGACGGATACGCCGGGGAGAAACTTGATGAACTCCGCGACGTTGCCTTCGGGGACGAAGCCCAGCTCGTCGGTCGCGACGACAGAACGGAGATTGGGGGCGTACCGCTGCTCGTTGATGGCGATGGCAGCGCCCTCCATTTCCTTGCTCGTGGCGACGACGAAGCGATCGAGGCGGACGGCCTCGCCGGCGCCAGGGTTTGCGGAAGTGTCGGCGGCGCCGAGCGTGACATCGAGTCGGGTGCGCTGGCCTGGATCGAGCTGAAGGGTTGAGGTGCTCAGCGGCAGACCGGTATAGAAAACCTTGAGCTGAACGGGACCTGCTGGCACCCGGGCGAGTCGAAAATAGCCGCCGGCATCAGTGAAGGTTTCCTGACCGGAAGGCTCCGCGACGATCCGCGCACTTCCGAGATATTCGTTGGTTCGGGCGTTGGAGACGCGACCTTCGATCGTGCCCACGCCGCTGGTGTCGGAGAGACGAACCCCGGGTGCCGCGACTGCGGGTGGCTTGCGGCGGACGGCGAGTGCGCCGGTTTTCTCATCGCGCGCGGCGGCGAGCTGCGTGCCGCTGAGGATTCGGTTAAGGGCGTCGTGCGGCGTGTAGTTACCCTGGACCGCGGTCGTGCGCTCACCGGCTACGTCCTCGGGCGCATAAAGCAGTTGCTCACCGGATTGGGTGGCGAATTGGCGGAGAACACCGTGGGCATCGCCGGCCGGGAGATTGAACGCAACGGGCAACGAGCTCGCGGCGGAGGCCGTGGCGGCGAGCGCCAGCGAGCACGTGAGGAGGCTGTTTTGGAGGATGCGACGCAGCCAGGTGAAACCGCTGGCGCAGGGGGAGGTGGGATGGGGCATGGGGAGAGCGGAAAAATTACGGGGGTAATTCCGCCCATCGATTCTAGACGTTCGGGGAGTGGGAAATATCTAGAGAAATCTTCGAGCTTTCGGTCACAGCAGTCCTGGGTTTTCCGTTCTCCGAGTGATACAGACTTTCCTGTCTGTTCCGCATCTCCGAAAGGACAGACAGGAATGTCTGTGTCACCCCAGACCGTCGGAACACCTTCACCTCTGATCTTTCGAACCCGGCTGCAGAAAGGAATGTCTGCCTCACCTCAGCGCCTTGACTGCAATCGAATCTCGTCGGTGCGCCGATCGGCGCGCACGCCGAAGGTCTTCTCGAGGATGCGCACGAACGCCTGGTCGCCGTCGGCGCGGAACGTACCCGTGAAAACCTTACGGGCGAGCGCGGGTTCGGTGATGACGAGTTTGCAGCGATTGTAGCGGTTGAATTCTTCCACCACGTCGGCGAGTGGCATGGCGTCAAATTCGATGCGCCGTTCCTGCCAGGCGAGGGCGCGCTGCACGTGCGGCGCATCCACGGCGATGACTTCGGCGGCGGCAAGCTGGGATTGGCGCACGACGGCAAGCTTGCCCGCGGAAACCTGCAGCGCAGCAGAGGCGACGGCTGGTTCGCGGGTTTTCACGGGCGTGCTTTCGACCCCGATACGGCCTTCCGTCACGAGCACTTCTACGTCGGCGCCACGAAGGCGTATATTAAAGGCGGTGCCGATCGCGCGAATCGAGACGTCGCCCACGGCGACCCGAAAGGGCCGCGACGCATCCTTCGCGACATCAAAGTGCGCCTCGCCGCGGATCAAGCGGACAAGCCGCTCGTGGCCGGAGAATTTAACGTCGAGGGCACTGTCGGTGTTGAGCTGCACGACCGAGCCATCGGGCAGATCGATTTTCTGAAACGCGCCGACGGCGGTCTCGGCGGTGGGCCCGGCGCCGTGCGGTTGGTTCGCGATAAAGAGGCCCACGACCAGGGCAGCGGCGGCGGCCAGCGTCGCGATCACTCCACCGCTGCGCCGATGGAGGCGAGGCCGTGGAGCCAGCAAATCGCGATCGGGCTGGGCGTCATTCTCCGGTCGGATCACGGCAAGCCGGCCGATTTCCCGCCAGGCTGCGTCGAGCTCCGCGAAAACCTCGGCGTGGTGCGGGTCCTGTTCCAGCCAGCGCATGAACGTGGTCATTTCACTTTCACTCATGCCGCGATCACGCAGACTGAGCCAGGAGGCGGCGGCGGCTTCGACCTCGTCGGAGTCGGGGTCGTCGGGAGGAAGGTTAAAGGATGCGCTCACGGGGCGTGGCTCCGATCCATTCCGCGCGCGCGGAGATAATTGCGCAGTCGCAGGACCCCGATGGCAATCTGCGCGTTGACGGTGTGGGTGGAGATACCGAGCTGCGCGGCGATCTCCGCATGGGAGAGGCCGTAGATCCGGCGGAGCGTCAACACGTGACGACAGCGCGGCGGAAGGGCTTGGACAGCCTCGGCGAGCAATTGGAGTTCCTGATCATGGCAGACGGTTTCGGCCACACTGGGCCTATCATCAAAGACGGGCAGGCGATCGATTTCAGCTAGTCCGTCGATCGCAATAATTTTCCGGCGACGAAAGAAGTCGAGAGCCGCATTGCGAGCGGTGGTGAATAAAAACGCCTTGGGCGAGCTGATGGTTGTTTGTTCGCGCGCCTTCAAAAGCCGCGCGTAGGTTTCCTGGACCAGGTCATCGATGTCCGGGTGGGATGGAAATCGCGTACGCAGAAAGATCCGGAGCGCGCGCTCATGCGGCTGGACGTCTTCGGCGAACCAAGTCGATAGGTCGGGAGCGGACAAGGGGAGCGGGCTGGGAGTGGAGGAGATGAGGTCGGGCGCAGGCCGACCCGACTCCAACGAACGGGTCCCGGCTGTAATGTTGGTGAGGACATGCCAGCTCAATCTTAAAACAGCGTTGGATGTATAGTGATTACACCTCGCTTCACCTGTCGCGACCGGCCACGGACCTGAAGGAGAAGATAGATTACGCGCAGGGGAGGGCCGGCCGGTGGATCATGGTTCGGTGGCTTACGGTGAGGTCCGCTGAAAAGCCACCGCACCGGGCGCCTCGCGATGACTGAGGCCGGCTGCGGTTTCATTTAGAACGCTTGATGCAACGAAGAAACCTTACGGCTCCGGTGTTGGACCGAGTACAGGATCGGCCGGCCGGTTTCTGATCCGGTGCGCGGACCCCGGCGCTGCTCGTTTCCCTGCTGCATCTGAACTTTCGTGCGGTTCAATTTTGTAGGCATTTTATGAATACAGTAACGACCGGTTCGCCGCCTTCGTCACTCGCTCCCGCGTTCGCGACCGCGGTGCCCGGCATTCTGTTGATCCCGGCGCTTACGATGTCTGTAGGCTGGGGTTTGCGCGGTTTCATCGGCGGCGTTCGCTGGGCGCGATGATCCCCGGTGCGCTGGTTGCGCTGGCGCTGTGCCACTGCCTGCGGGTTCCCAGTGCGGTGGCGGGTCGGATTGCGGCGTTTGGCGCGATCGGGGTTGGGTTTGGCGGGCAGGAAACGTATGGGCAAACGGTTGGCGTAGTGGTGAATGGCGGGGAGCTGTTCTAGCGCAGTGTCGTCGGGCTCGGGGTCAAGGGCGCGGTCTGGGGATTTCTGGGGGGCGCGGTGTTGGGCGTGAGCTATCTACGCGATCTTTCCCGACGCACGCTGTTCGTGTCGCTGCCGCTGCTTGTGGCGGGCACCTGGTTGGGCTGGCGCTTCATCGATCAGCCGAAATTGTCCGGTTGGCATCGAGAGATTTCTCCCGCGCTGATCCTGGTGGACATTGTGTTCGTGGTCGGTGCGATCATCGTCACACGGCGGACGCGGCCGCGCCAATGAGTCGGGGCCGATCTTCGCCGTCATTCCGGACGCGGCGCCTGTTCTCGCGCCGTTCTGAACCCAGCGCGGTGAGAACTGTTCATTGCGTTCGTCAGTACGCGCGCATTTATCTCACGCTTGTGGTGATGTATTTCCGGATCTGGAGTTTCTCTTTCGCGCTGCTTTTCGCCGAGCTGCTGAAGGCGGCCGAACCGGTTGGCCGTGCTCTCGATCTGCAGTTTCACGCAGCGCCGAGACCGCTGCCGGCCGACGCGGTGACGGAGGCGTGGCCGCATTTCCTGGGGCCCCATCATAACGCCACCACGCGTGAGAGCCGCTTACTCGATCGCTGGCCGGCAAATGGACCGAACCAAGTGTGGGAGCTGGCGACCGGCGAGGGTTACGCGTGCCCTGTTCTGGCCGCGGGTAAGCTGGTTTATTTCCACCGGCGTGAGGGAATGGAAACGGTGGATTGTCTCGATCCAGAAACCGGACGCCGACTCTGGCGGGTGGAGTATCCGGTTAGCTATGAAGACCGCTATGGGTTCAGTCCCGGTCCGCGCGCCAGCGCCGTGATTGACGGTGATCTGGTCTTCACCGCGGGCGTCACCGCTGTCCTGCATTGCCTGGAGCTCGCAACCGGTCGGGTCGTCTGGCGTCGTGACCTCGCGGCGGAGTTCACGGTCCCGCAGTACTTTTTTGGATACGGCCCGACGCCGTTCATTTGGCAGGACCGGGTGATTGTCACCGTCGGCGGCAAGGGCAGCGCGGACGGGACCCGGGGAACCTGCGTGGCGGCGTTCGACCGGGGAACGGGAAAAGTACTTTGGGAAGTGGAGGATTCCTGGGGCGCGGACTACGCGTCGCCCGTGGTGACGATGCTGCAAGGCCGGGCGGTGGCCCTGGTGCTGACAGGCGGCGAAAGCCGTCCCACGCAAGGCGGACTGCTCGCCATCGATGCGCTCACGGGCGCGGTGCTCGAACGGTTCCCGTGGCGGGCGCGGAATTTTGAGTCGGCGACAGCGAGCACGCCGCTCGTGCTCGAGAATGGACAGGTGTTGATTTCCGAGTGTTATGAGAAAGGCGGTACGCTGCTGGAATTCGACTCCGCGCACAAAGCGACCCAGCGTTGGGTGCAGCGCGGCTTTGGGCTTCACTTTATGATGCCGCTGGCGATTGACGGCTACCTGTACGGCTTTGCGGGCCGCAACCCACCTGACACGGAACTGAAGGCGGTCGATCTTGCCACGGGGAAAATCGTGTGGGCCGACGATACGCGGTTCACCGAGGGCGGTCGCGTGCAGAGTTTCTTTCGCGGCACGTTATTGCAGGCGGGCGAGCGTACCTTCTGTCTCGGCGAGGACGGCTTGTTCGCGGAGTTCGACCTTTCGCCGCAAGGGTTGGGCATTCGCCAACGGACGCGACTCTTTCATGCGTCGTCGGCCTGGACCTTGCCCGCGTTGCATCGCGGTTTGCTATACGTGGCGCAAAACGAGCGTGATCGGACGGACGGTAAGTCGCCTCGCCTTATCTGTTTTGATTTCCGCGGCGAGTGAGGAGATGAATTACGGGGCAGCCGACCTCGCACGAGCAAGCGTATGACCGGCCGGTGGGATATGATTCGCTGGTTCTCAAGCGACCGCTTCGGAAAGGCGGAAAACGGACAAAGAAGAAACGGAGAGAAAGTAGAAAGAAGAAGGGCGGAAAATCGCGGCGGAAAAGGAGAATGAAGAAACAAGGCGCGGATCTCGAGAGCCGCAGGAGGCCGGTACGTCCTTTAACCATCTGCTCCCTCCGCGCAATCTGCGGTTGATCGGATGTTTTCCGATTTTCTGTCTCAGCGGTTCTCTGCGACCTCCTGTAAAATGTCTGGAGATCGAGTCCTTATGTGCTTTTTGAGCCTTATGTGGCCATCAACGGAAAAGCGGGTTCGGAAAAGCGGGGAATCGGAATCGCAAATAATTGGGAAATAGGAAAATCGGAAAAACTGAAAAGTGCGGTATGGGGGAAATTGGGGAAGCGGGAAGCGGAAAGGCGACAAGCGTGAAAACATTCAGTGAGAGGGTAGCTTGACCGGTCTGGGGCGAGCCTCAACGTGGTCTTGCACATGGATGACGCACTTGAGTTCGATGGGGTGGTAATATCAGGGAACGACCTTGTAAGTCGGAAGCGTCCTACGAGCTGGCCTGATATCTTCAGCACG
>JBBQEG010000024.1:0-26096 GCA_038320495.1 Opitutales bacterium
TGTATGTCTTTGGCGACTACACCTCGAAACTCATCTTCGGCCTGACCCAGCGTGACGGTCAGCTCGAAACCGTTCGACACATCGGCACTTCGCCCCAGAGCATTGCCTCGTTCGGTCGGGACCGCCGCGGGAATCTTTATCTCGTCGGGTATGAAGGCATGATCTATCAGCTCGATTTCACCGGGGCTGATTTTGCGGCCGCGGTGGATGAAGCGGCGAACGCTCGCGCGAAAATCACTGACTCGAAAAACTAACATGAACTCCCTGCTCTCTTCCTCGCTCCGGCGCGCGCTCACCTCGGGCGTCGTGTTGATTGGATTCGCAGGTGCGGCCGCGCAGCCCAAATCCGGCACTTGGGAGCGCCACGCATTCGCCCTGCCCGAATCGATCTGGAGCGTCGCGGCCCTGGACGCCAACGGTGACGGCAAACCGGATCTGATCGCGATGGGCGTCACCAAAGTTTTCGCCCTGATCAGTCCCCATTGGACGCCTCACGTCGTGTTCGATGCCAAGGACGGGAAAATGCTCTACTGCGTGGGGCTGGATGCGGATCACGACGGTGACACCGACCTCGTGGTCGGGCGGTATCAAATTCCCTGGATTGAATTTCGCAACGCACCGGCGGCCGGCAAGACCACCACTCCGCCGCAAGGCCCGGACTTCAGTGTCGCGTGGCTCGAGAATACTGGAAAAACGGATACGCCGTGGCCGCTGCACGTCATCGACCGCGAGCTGAACGGCATCCACGGACTCGCGATTGGCGACATCGACGGCGATGGCCGTCCCGATGTGATCGCCGACAGCATCAGTGGTCCACATTTTCCGAATAGCGTCGTCTGGTTCCGCACGCCGGCGCGCGGCGCAGCCGCGTTTAACCGGGAGATCGTTACGCGCGCGGGCGCCGATGGGCGGCCGCATTATCTGGAATTTGGCGACGTGGATCAGGACGGCCGCGGCGACATCATCCTGGGCGATTCCGGGGCCGGCACCTTCACCTGGTGGCAACGCAGCGCGGTGACCAATGAGCCGTGGACCAAACACGTCATTGCGCGCGAAAAAGGCGCCACAAATGTCCGAGTGGCGGACGTGGACGGCGACGGCAAGCCGGACCTCGTCGCGAGCTGCGGCCACGGCAAGGGCGTATTCTGGTTCAAGAATCCAACGTGGCAGAAACATGAGATCGACAGCGCGCTCGCCAATCCGCACGCGCTCGGCGTGGCGGATTTCGATGGTGACGGCGATCTTGACGTCGCCGCGTCGTCTTACACCGCATTCATTGTTCGCTGGTATGAGAATGATGGCCGCGGCTCGTTTGTGCCGCGCGACATCGACACCGGCAACCAGCAGCAAGCGTACGACCTGAAGACCGCGGACCTCGATGGCGACGGTGCTCCGGAAATTCTGCTAGCTGGGCGCGAGTCCCGCAACGCGGTCTGGTATCGCTTCCGCCGTTGATCGGTTGGACCCGCTCAGGTCCGCGCCGCGTTCAACCAACGTGGTTGAAAAGGCAGACGACGCGATGTGCCCACGAGGCCGACGACTCAGCGAAAACAACCGGCAATCTCCTCGTCATCACACTCCGGAGATTGCGAGCTCTGGAAATGAAACACCGACGGTGGACAGGAGAAAGGGCCGCGTGGGGCGCCGTCCGCCACGAACGCTTCGAGGCCCGAGCGCACACCGGCGCGGTGCGCGTGCAGGTGGGCGATGCCCCGCCGCGCGACGAAGCGGCAGTCGCCGAACTGCTTGAGCAATTGCGGCGCGACCGGGAATTCTACCTCGCCCGCGGCGTGTATCGTCGTGCCGAGGATCGACAGCACGTGGCCCGACTCTTCGAACAGGCGATCGAAAAACTTCGGCAATAGATCCGCACCTCAGGAGTTCGTTCGCGTCTTGAAAGAGAGCGCGTCGGGGCGCCACCGAGATGCGAAGCGGCGCCAGGGCCGCGGCAAAAGTTCAAGATTTTGCTGCAAAGTCTCAATGACGCGACGCGCACCGGTATGGCTTAATGAGGGTGCCGAATAGCGGAACACCTCTGCCGTCCGGTGGTGCCTCTTATGATTATCTCACACCTCTCACAACCCCTTCGCCGCCAATTTTTCCCCTGCCTTGTTTTCTTGATGGGACTGACCGGCAGAACCGAACTTTCTGCCCAAGTCCCGCCTGCGCCACACTCGCCGATCGAGCTGACGAAGTACGATGTTAACCGAAATGGGACGTTGGATGCAGACGAAAGAAAGGTTCTGGAGACCGACCGCAGACTGGCGGGAGGGAGCTCAACCGAACCGAAAAACGAAGAAGCGCCAATCCAGCTGTCGCCCTTCGAAGTCATCTCGAGCAACCGCGGTTACCAGGCGACGACCACAATGTCTGGCACCCGACTTAATGCGAACCTCGAGGATCTAGGTGCCGCAATATCTGTCGTAACCGCCGAACAGATGGCAGATCTGGCGATGCTCGATATAAACGACGTGTTCAGCTACGAGGTGAGCACCGAGGGCATGGGCAACTATACTGACGTTGAGGTGGATCGTCGCGGAATGGTCGTGGATAATGCCCAAGATGATCCCGCCGGAGCGACTCGGGTTCGAGGCATGGGGTCGGCAAGTGTCACGCTCAACAATTTTGCCACCACGCGCCGGGTGCCAGTTGATCCCCTGGATATCGAGGCACTCGAGATCAATCGGGGACCCAACTCCAGCATTTTCGGAATCGGTGGTGGTGCGGGCAGTGTCAATCTCATCGGAACCACCGCCAAGCTGGCCCGCGAGATAACCCGTGCAAGTGTTCGCTTTGACGATCTCGGCGGCTGGCGAACCTCCCTCGACGTTAGTCGCCCCCTTATCCGCAACAAGCTTGCGCTCCGCTTCAGCGGAGCGCTTCAACACGATGCCTTTAGTCAGAAACCCTCCGGCTTCGATACCAAGCGTTTCAATGTGATGCTGCGCGCTCAGCCTTTTAAATACACGTCCCTGCAGGCCTCGTTTCGAACGTACCGCGGTGAAGGGTCCCGGCCTAATACGGGTACTCCGCGCGATAGCATCACGTACTGGAAAAGTGTCGGCAGCCCAACGTGGGACCCAGTCACATCCACGGTGACGGTCGCCGGTGTTTCGAGATTCATGGGCGGAACAGATCCGCTCGGGTTGGGGCATACTGGCTCCACCGCCGGCCAGCCGCCCAATCTCTACGTCGGTCCCGGCGGCGTTGAACTTTGGATGATCGGTCGGATGCCAGCGGCCGGCGCGACGAATGGCCCGAATAATCAGGCGGGACAGCAGCGGCTGCTGGAGGCCCTCCCGGAGCCGTTGAGCAACGATCGTCCGCTGTTTTCCACGTTGCCGGGTGTTAGCGATAAATCGATCTACGACTGGACTTCCATCAATCTCGCAGCGCCGAATTCCATCGTCGACAAAGTGGACACCACCATTGTCCAGCTCGAACAGTTTCTCCTTGATAAAGGAGGGCATCAGATCGCGCTCCAAGCCGCCCTGTATCGGGAAGACGCAAGCCAGAACAATTATAACACCGTCAATCAGCAGGCCGGGACTGGCAATAGCGGGTATCTCAATCTCGACGTCAACGAGCGGCTACTTGATGGCCGGAGCAACCCATATTTCCTCGCGCCTTACATGGGGGTGATTGAAGGACGTTTTCGCCGTCGTCCTCATCTGCGCGAGACGTACCGCGGTCAGCTTGCCTATGTGGGCGATTTCACAAACCAAAGCGGATGGTCAAAGTGGATCGGCCGGCACCAGCTCCTCGGCTACTATGAGTATCGCGCGGATCAACTCTACAATTACACTTACCGGCTCGCAAACGTGTCGGCTCCCGGAAACTCCATCTATGTTACTCCCGGTGAGAGCCGGGGGCAGGGCGCTACGACCTCCGGGCTGCGCACTTATAATCACTACTACGTGGGCGATGGCCAGGGGCTGAACGTCGACTATGCGCCGGGCCGGGTTGATCCAGGTCAATACGACTTTGAATGGTTTAACCCCAGGACCGGGTCCTGGGTCACCGATCGTGCCGACCTCGGAGCGGCCGGGTGGTCGCCAGGCGCGGGAGGAGGCAGCCGCAACCTGATCAAATCCCAGGGAGGGGTGCTTCAAAGCGCCTTGCTCCGGAACCGGGTGGTTCTCACTCTGGGGAAGCGTAGGGACGAGAACTGGAACAAGGCGCTCAATGCACCCGTCCTGGATGCCGCGGCGATCGGCTATGATACGGAGGCATCGGAACGAGTGCGCGAGCAAATCGACTGGTTTAGCAAGTCCGGCGACACCCTCACCAAAGGAATCGTCGTGAAGCCATTGCGCTGGCTTAATCTCCATTATAATGAGTCGGACACGTTTCAACCGCTGGCTCCGGAATTCAATCTTGCCTTCGAGGTGCTGGGCAGCCCCACCACCGAGGGGAAAGACTACGGCTTCAGTCTGAACCTCTTCAAGGGTAAGCTCGTGATCCGCGCCAATCGTTATAACGTGGTGGCAAAAAACAGTCGTGATGGCGAAAACGGAATCATCGCCGGCCGCTTCCTGCGGATCGACGGGCTATATACAAACAACAACGATACTAACAATCTCCGGCGCAACGTCACTGCCTGGGTGACTGCGGCCAACCCCGCCTGGACGGAGGCTCAGGTCCTGACGGAAACGTACCGCCAGATGCAATACGACGCCGATCAGATTGATACGCTGGAGACCTACCGGATAACAGAGACCTCCGATTTGCGCTCGAAGGGCGACGAAATTGAGATCTTCTACAACCCCGACAGCCATTGGACGACCAAAATTAATATAGCGAGAAATAACGCCTTCAATGAACGGATCTCCGCGGGAACGGCGGCTTTCATCGCCAAACGGCTGCCGGTGTGGACGAGTATCATTGATCCGCGCACGAACCAGCCATGGTGGACGACGCGCTACGGCAACCGGGTGTCCAAAGAGATATTTGAAAACAATCTCGCCATTGTGAAGCTCGCGCAGGCGACAGAAGGCCTGCGCCGTCCCCAGATTCGCGAATGGCGGGTAAACCTTAGCACGCGATATCGCCTGGAAGGCATCACC
Organism: Opitutales bacterium; assembly: GCA_038320495.1. Classification (GTDB taxonomy): domain Bacteria; phylum Verrucomicrobiota; class Verrucomicrobiia; order Opitutales; family Opitutaceae; genus ER46. The sequence continues at coordinate 5,067 of JBBQEG010000024.1, forward strand.
GAACACAAGCACCTGAAGCGCATGAGCGTGGGTGGCTCGGTGCGCTGGGAGGACAAGGGAGCGATCGGCTACTACGGCATTCCGGTGAACGGCGACATCACCGCGGCGACGGAGTTCGACGCGACCCGCCCCGTGTGGAGCCCGGCCAATACCTACGTGGACACCTTCGTCTCTTATAACGTGCGGATGTTTTCCGACAAGGTGCGCGCCCGGTTCCAATTGAATGCCCGCAATCTCCACGAAAGCGGCGGGCTGCAGGCCGTCGGCGCATTCCCGGACGGCAGCCCGCACACGTATCGTATCCTCAATCCGAGGACATTTATCTTCTCCGCGACGTTCGATCTGTAAAGATCCGCTATTTCGCCGCCGGGCGTGCTGTGCCGCGCATCTGTTCGCGGTAGCGGCGCGGCGTCATGCCGGTCTGCCGCTTGAAGGCCACGTTCAAATACTCCGGATGGGTGAAGCCCGCGGCCTCCGCGACCCGATACAACGGAAGCGCCGTGTCGACCAGCAGCGACTTCACGGTGCGGAGCCGCGCGGCGATGATCTCCTGTCCGGGGGAATGACCGAACGCCGTGAAAAAGCGGCGTTCGAGCTCGCGACGGGAAAGCCCCGCGGACTTGGCGACGTCGATCACTCCGAAATTCTTCGCCACCTGCTCACGGATGAAGCGGACGGCTTCGCGCAGATGACGGTCGTTCACCGCCAGCACGTCGGTCGAGCGGCGTGCGACGACGCGGCAGGGTTTGACGACGACGGGTTCGGTGGGGGCTGGCTCTCCGCGCAACAGGAGCTCGAGGAGCCGGACTGCTTCGGTGGCGATCTGGGAGGTGTTTTGCTCGACACTGGAAAGCGGCGGCACCGTGAGTTCGCAGATCGTCTCGTAATTATCGACGCCCACAACGGCGAGGTCGTCGGGCAGGTTGAGGTCGAGCCGGTGCGCGGCGTTGAGCAACTGGTGTCCGCGGGAGTCGTTGCACGTCATGACGCCGATCGGCAGAGGGAGGGTCCGCAGCCACCGCACGAGATGCTCCTCGTTTTCCCAGCCGTATTGTTCCTGCTGCCGCACCGCCGCAAAGCGCGGCTCGTTCGCCTGAAAAACATGACACTCGCCCCCCGCGTCGCGGACGAATTCGACGAAAGCGGCACACCGTTCGTCCGAATAGTGCGCGCCTTCGTAGCCGCAGTAGGCGAAGCGCTTGTAACCGCAGGCCGAGAGATGCTCCACCGCGAGGCGCGCGATTTCACGGTTGTCGGTCTGCACCACCGGCACTCCGGGCATCGGACACCCGCCGCGGATGTCGACCAGCGGGATGCGTTTCCGCCGCAAGGCCCGCGCGATCGTGGGGTTTTCGATCCGGGCGATGATACCGTCGCCCGTCCAGCCTTCGAACCACGTCGGCAGGAGTTCCCCCAGACCGCCCTCCTGATAATACACCAGCCAGTCCCGCCGCGTCCGCATCTCCTGCGCAATCCCATGAAGCACGCCACGGCCGAAGGCGCGCGAGGATTCGACGAGCACGGCGATGCGTCGCCGTCGGGCCGGTCGTGCCTTGCCCTGCCGACGAGTCGGCGCCGCGGAATTCTCTTCGGAGGCCATCGGCAACCACAGCACGAAATCTGGGGACCGAAACCAACCCTATTCGCGACGGGTGACAGCGGGGCGGCGACCGGGCCCCGGGATTCTCTCGCATTCGCCCGCGGGGAAGGCGCTACGGAATTGCGGCGCAAATCTGCAAGATTTTGACGTGAACCCTCAATGACATGCCGCCCACAGTAGGGTTTACTGAACGCATCCCTTTCGCCGCCATTCCACCGATGCACGAAACCGCCGCTGCGCCCGCCCTCCGTCCCGTCGCCATCACCGTCGCGCCGGTGAATTACTGCGACCTCATCCGGTTTCCGAGCGCGGCGGCGCTGGCGGACGATATCTGTGCCTGTCACGCCGCCGGGGCTTCCGTGGTGCATTTCCACGTGACCGATGCCGCGGGGCAGGCGACCGCCGACACGACCTTCTTCGATACGGTGGTCGCGCGCGTGCAGGGCGAATGCGACATCATCATCCAGGCCTCCACGGGCGGCGTCGGCGTCCCGTGGGAGGTGCGGATCGCGGCGCTGGCCGCCCGGGGCCTCGAGATGGCCTCGCTCAACATGGGGTCGTGCAATCTGTTTGGTCGTGCGTATGTGAATACGCCGGACGCGATCGCGGCCCTCGCACTGAAACTCGAGGAAGAATGCGTGGTGCCGGACATGTGTTTTTTCGAGCCGGGCTTTTTTGCGGCGCTCGACGGGCTGCACGCGGGCGCAGCCGCGCTGCAGCGGCCGGTCACCAGCATCTGCCTCGGATTTCCCGGCTCCTTGCCCGCGAGCGTGGAGAACCTCGTGTTCATGAAGTCCAAACTGCCGCCGCGCGCCGAATGGTCGCTCGTGCATCATGGCTCGCATGATTTCGCCCTGCTCGCCGCGGCCGTCGCGGCCGGGGGCAACATCCGCGTGGGATTCGAGGACTCCGACGAACTCGGCGGCGGCCGGCGCACGACGACCAACGCCGACCTCGTGCGGAAAGCGCGCGACCTGGTCGGGCACCTCGACCGCGCCGTCGCCACGCCGGCCGAAATCCGCGCGCGCTACGGCCTGCAACGGCTGGCGAGCGCCCCGATCGCTTAGCGCCATTCCCACCTGCCCCTGTCTTTCACTTTCGCTTTCACCCTCGCTCCACCGTCTCTTTTCAACCCACCCCATGCGCACCCTCGTATTGATCCACACCGTCCACTGGTATGACCAGTCGGTGATAAACCCGTTTGCGAAACGCTGGCTGGAAGCCAACACCGACGTCCGCGCGATCAACATCATGGACGACTCCCTACTCGCGGAGTCACTTGAGCACGGCGGCCCCACGGACGCCGTGATTGAGCGGATGGGGCTGTATGTGCAGGCGGCGGTCCTCGCCGGTGCCGATGTGATCATGTCGAGCTGCACCACGATGGGAACGGCGATCGAGCGGGCGCGGACCAGCTGCCCCGTGCCGCTCTTCAACATCGACGAGCCCATGGGGCGCGCCGCCGTGGCGCTGGGCAAACGTATCGGCATTCTCGCTACGGTGCCCACCAGCGCACCCGCCACCCGGCGGCTGCTCGAGCGCGAAGCGCAGGCCCAGGGCAGATCGATCGAGATCGAGACCGTCATCGACCAGCCCGCCTTCGCCGCCCTGCTGGCGGACGACCGCGCCGAGCACGACCGCCGGGTGCACGCGGAGATGGATCGCCTGGCGGAAAGAGTGGACGTCATCGTCCTCGGCCAGATCAGTCTCGCGCAGATTCAGCACCGGCCGGCGGGTGTGCCGGTGTTGCAGGTGGGACATTCGGGCTTCGAGCACGCGCGCGAATTGTTGAACGGCGCGCCGCTCGCTGGTGGCACGAAACGCGGATTGCAGCCGGTCGGCGCCTGCTGACGCAGCCCGCTTTTCCTATCGCAACCGAGGGCGTTCGAGCCGAACCGGCCTTCCGAGCCGGAGGACGCGCTTCATCGCGTTAACCTCCGCCCACCCCACCCCACGTTGAGCAGCCCCGCCTCATCCGCCTCCGATTCGATCCGCGCCCCCGACCTGGCGGGTTCGCTCCGTCCGACCCGCGCCCGCTTCATCCTCGTCGGACTGGTTTTCCTGCACACGTTCAACACGTATCTGGACCGCGTGTGCATTTCCGCCGCGGCGAAGGACATCAAGGCGGACTTGGCGATCAGCGACCAGATGATGGGCCACATTTTCGCAATGTTTGCCATCGGCTACGCTCTTTTCCAGATTCCCGCCGGCTGGGTGGCCGACCGGTTTGGCCCGCGCAGTGCGCTGACTTGGATCGTCGGGGTGTGGAGCGTCTTTACCTGCCTTTCAGGCGCGGCGTTCAATGCTTCCTCGCTGCTCGCGATTCGCTTTCTGTTCGGCGTAGGCGAAGCAGGCGCGTTTCCCGGCGCCACCCGCGCCCTCTACTCTTGGGTGCCGCCTCGCGAACGCGGCATTGCACAGGGTATCTTCCACTCCGGCGCGCGCATGGGTGCCGCCTTGTCGCTGCTGTTCCTGCCTGCGCTCATTGCCGTTATTGGATGGCGGTGGACGTTCGTTTTCGCAGGAGCGACCGGCGTCGTGTGGGCGATCGCGTGGCATCGCTGGTTCCGTGACGATCCCGCGACCCACCCCGCGGTCAACGCTGCGGAACTGGCCCTGATCCGAGCCGACCGTCCCGTTGAAAATACTACCGCGCGCGTCGCGACGCCGCTCTGGAGCATCCTCACGTCGTCGAACCTGCTGCTCGCACGTGGCCAGCAACGTCACGTTCTTCATCAGTTTCACTTGGCTGCTCCCGTATCTGCAGGACCGCTGGGGGCCGGAAACGGCGAAACTCGCGCCCGTGCCGCTGCTCTTCGGCATGTGTGCGCAATGGAGCGCGGGCTCGTTCGTGACGGCCCTGCACAAGCGCGGCTACGTCGTAGGTTCGCGCCGGATACCAGCGATGGTCGGTTTCGTCATCAGCGCGGTGGGGCTCGTCCTCTGCACGCTTGTGGCGCCGGATTCGCCCTGGGCTTTTGTACTCTGCTTCGGCATCGCGGTCTTCGGAGCGGAGATGACCATCAGCCCGAGCTGGGCGTTCTGCATGGACATCGGCGGCTCCCGCTCCGGCGCCGTCTCCGGCGCGATGAACATGGTCGGCAACCTCGGCTCCGCCGCGAGCGCGATGCTGTTTCCGTGGTTCATCGCGCACGTGACGTTGCCGGTCTTCGCGGAAACTGCCGGCACCGCGAACGGATTCTTCATCTTCGCCGCGGCGTTGAACATCCTCGCCGCGCTGGCGTGGCTCGGGATGAATCCCACGCGGTCCGCCGCCGGCGGCAGCCGGGCGCGTTCTATTCTGCGCGTGGCGATCTTCCTTCTTCTCATCGCGGGTGTCGTAATCGGCGTAATTGGCACGCAGGTGCTCTGGAAGTAAGCTCATGATCAAACGCAGCGAATATCTCGACGTTCAGCAGCAGGCCGCCGCCCTGATCCGGGCGTCCGGTATTCAAATTACGGATGCGGAGGTGGGCCGGATCGACGTGGTCGATTTTGGCCTCGGCCAGGTGCCGGTCGAGGGTGTGCAAGTGTTCACGATGTTCGCGACGGAGCGGATCAGCGCAAAAGTGCTGGTGATGCTCCCGCGCCAGACCGAGCCCGAGCATTGGCACCCTCCGGTCGACCTCGATCCGGGGAAGCAGGAGATTATCCGCGTCATCTCCGGCACGGTGCATTTCTACATTCCCGGCGTGGACAACTTCAAGGTGGGCTGGATCCCGCGGGGCAAAGAGAGTGTCTACACGTGCCGACACGAGATCGTCATGAAACCCTGCAATCAGCTCATCCTGCCGCCGGGCACGAAGCATTGGTTCCAGGCCCCGGACGGCGGCGCCGTCATGTATAGTTTTTCCACGTGCGTCCGAGATGGCTTGGATCGGTTCACGGATCCGGCGATTGTGCGCGAAGTTAAAATTGAAGAAGACTGATCATGAAACTACGATTGCTTGTCCTGACGTTTATCCTGGGATTTTCGGCCCTGCAGGCCGCGCAGCCGCTGCCCGGCCAGCTCATGCTTGACCCCGACTATCGCCAGTCGTTGATCCGCCAAGGCGGGGGCCGGGTTTTTCTTTGCGGTCCGGGCGATCCGGAAAATTTTCTCTACCGCGGGGAGCGGAACCCCGACGGCACACGGCGCGGCGATCAGGTGGAGTTGATCGAGAAACTCGCGCGCCACGGGGGAAACACGATGTACCTCCAGGTCGTCCGCACCCACGGTGGCGATGCCAAGACCGACCTGACCCACAATCCGTTCCTCGACTCGGATCCCGCCAAAGGCATCGACAACCGCATCCTCGACCAGTGGGAACATTGGTTCGCCCTGATGGACCGGAACAAAATCGTCATCTACTTTATTTTCTACGACGACGGCGCGCGGCTCTGGAACACCGGCGACAGCGTCGGCGCGGCGGAGCGGGAATTTTTCGAAACCATTGTACGGCGTTTCAAGCACCACCGGAATCTCATCTGGATTGTGGGCGAGGAATCGGAGGAGCGCTACACCACGGAGCGGGTGCAGGCATTGGGCGGGATCATCCGCAGCGCCGATAGTCACGGACACATCATCGGCACACATCATCTGTCCGGGATGACGTTCCGAGCGTGGAAGAAAGAGGGAGTTCTGCAACACTTCTCCATGCAATTGACCGCCCACGAGGACGCCGTCCACGCCGGGGCGGTGGAAGCGATCGCCAAGGCCGAAGGCCAATATCAGGTGATCTATTCCGAGAACACCGCGACGCCGAGAACGGTCGATGCGATGCGGCACTTCGCCTGGGAGGTGGCCATGGCTGGAGCGATGCCGCTCATTCTCCAGATTAATATTGCCGATACGCCGGTCGAAGCGCTGGCGCAATGCCGGATCCTCCAGCGGTTCTTCGAAGCGAGCGATGCCCATACGATGGTCTCGCGCAATCGGCTCGGCCTGGGCGCCACTCGGCACGTGCTCGCGGCCCCTGGACGCAGCTACATCGCGTATGCTCGATCGGCCGGCCCGCTCGGGCTGCGCGACCTGCCAGCGGGTCGCGGTGTCGTCACCTGGACGGATGTCCGCAGTGGCAAGTCGGAGACCCGGGAGTTCATCCGGTCCACGGAGGATGACGCGAAGTTCGAACGCCCGGCCGGAATCGGTGACGAGTGTGCCGCATGGATCCGTTTCCCCGATGGCGTCGCGACAGCGCGCGCCACGCTCGCGGCGAAACATCTGTCCACCGGTCCGACCGCAGCGGCCGCGAATCAGCCGCCCTCAGGGAGGACCGAGCAGATCCGGACCCGCCGGGGCGTCCCGGTCAACGTGCATCTGCGGTTCACCGACGAAGACGGCCCGGGCCCCTACTCCTACGTGATCATCGCCGAGCCGCGTCACGGTAAGTTGACGGGCACCGACAACGATCGCACCTACACCGCTCCGCCCGACTTCGTCGGGCAGGATCGCGTCGTTTGGAAAGTAAACGACGGACTGGCCGACTCCGAACCAGTGACCGTCATCCTCGATGTCCGTCCCGCCCCCCAAAAATGACCTCGTGCTCTTTCCGTACTCTTTTCTGCTTCGGCGCAACACTCACCGGCCTGATCCTCACCGCGCTCTCCGGTAGAGCCGCGACGCCCAACGCCGTCCGACCCAATTTCCTCATCGTCTACACGGACGACCAGCGCTGGGATTCGCTCGGCCTGGCCGGGCACCCGTTTCTGCGCACCCCGCACATGGATCGCATCGGGCGGGAAGGCGTCGAGTTCAAGAACTCGTTCGTCACGTCCCCGCTGTGCTCGCCGGCTCGCGCGAGCCTGCTCACCGGCCAGTACGCCCACACGCACGGCGTAACGACCAACGAAGGCGCCGAGGAGATCAGTCAGCGACTGGAAACCTTTCCCCGCGCCCTGCAGCGCGCCGGCTATCGCACGGGTTACATCGGCAAATGGCACATGGGCGAGAGCGCCGCGCCGCGCCCCGGGTTCGATCGCTGGGTGAGCTTTGTGGGCCAGGGACGCTATACCGATCCCGAGTTGAACGTCGACGGCCGCACCACCGCGAGCAATGGCTACATCGCCGATGTCCTTACCGATCGCGCTCTGGAGTTTCTCCGCGAGTCCGCCGACAAGCCCTTCTGTCTGATCGTTGCGCACAAGGGACCGCATAGTCCGTTTGTGCCGGCGCCGCGTCACGCGAATCTCTACGCGGATCAGAAGATCGAACGCCGGCCCAACGCGGCCGACGACCTCGCCGGCAAGCCCATGCTGCGCCGCGACGTCCCGGGCTGGCCGGCGGTCGCACCCGGCCGCGGCCCCGGCGACGAGCTCATCCGCAACCAGCTCCGCACGCTTGTCTCGATCGACGAAGGACTCGGCCGGCTGCTGGCGGCATTGGAACAGAAGGGCGAACTGGAACGTACCGTCGTCGTCTTCACGAGCGACAACGGCTACTTCTGGGGCGAGCACGGCCTCGGCGACAAACGCGCCGCCTACGAGGAAGCCCTGCGCGTGCCGCTGCTGATTCGCTACCCGGCAATGATCACCGCCCCGCGGAAGAACGACGCGCTGGTGCTGAATATCGATCTCGCCCCCACCGTGCTCCAACTCGCCGGCCTGCCGGTGCCGGACACGATGCACGGCAAGTCGCTCGTTCCGTTGCTCACGGTGCCCGATCCGGCCGAAGCAAAATTCCGCGCCGACTTTCTCGCGGAATATACCATCCAATATCCTGACCAGCCGCGCATTCCGACCTGGCAGGCCGTGCGCAACAAACGCTGGAAACTGATCCGCTATCCGACGCTGCCGGGCATGGATGAACTCTACGACTTGCAGGCCGATCCTTTCGAGCTGCGCAACCTCGCTTATGACCCCGAAACGTCGGATCCCATGTTCGAGATGAACACCGCGCTGCTGCGGCTGCTCGACGAAACGAAACATCCTGGCAAGTCGCAACGGGTGCACGGCGTGTTAATCGACAACTGGCACGCGCAGACGGTCCGAGGCTACGCCGACGCGCGCACCCGCACGCGGGCGTCTTTGCTGACGGACGGAAATTTCAACAGCGGCTACGCCATCATGAAACCCGACGGCGTGCTCGTCCCAATCCAGCGCGCCGATCGTGAGTGTGTTTCAGCCTTCCTCGCCGCCGATCGCCGCATATCCGATATCCGGGTACGGGCCGATTTTTACGATGAAGGCAAAGGAAGTTGGCTCGCCGGACTTTGGCCGATCTTCGGAGACGAAGACGCACGTTTTGTCGAGCAGAACGGAGTGATTGCGATGGAGGCCGAGCATGCGCAACGCAGCGACGGCTTCCGCACCCTCGCGCTCGCTGACACGTCGGGCGGTTTTGCTGTGCAGGTCGACGCCGAGACCGAAGAAGGGGGTGGTGCGCTCGAATTCAAATTGGAGGTGAAGCAAGGTGGAATCTGGCACGTGTGGCTGCGGACCTTCGCGGCGCACCACCGTCAGAACGGACTCGCGCTCAAGCTCAACGGCAAGTCCCTCGCCGCGCCCGCGGGCCACGTATTGGAGGGGACGAAGGATATCTACGTGCGGAAGAGTGAAAACTCACCCGCCTGGCATTGGGCTCCGGAATGGCTGCCGAACCGGGCCCAGGTGCTGCGAGAGCTGAAACACTCCGGGCCGGTGACCCTCGCCCTCGCGCCGGGTGTTCACACTCTTACCATTGTGAAGCGAAAACGGGAGCGGCCCTTGATCGACAAGGTGGTGCTGACGATCGCGAACACCCCTCCGGAGCAGCTCGGACCGCGAGCGAGCATCACGTCGTCCAATCAATATTCAGCTGATGGAAAAAGCTTGAAGGCGCCATGACCGCACCCGCAGCAGGGTGCTCAATCTAAACATTACGGGACTCGCAGACCCCTGCTTTCGAGCCAGCCACCCGTCGTCCGGACAGAGACGACGTATTCAAGAACACACCACAGGGCAATCTGAGCATGCATGTTTACCTTCCTCCGGGTTGGTCCGCCCAGGATCGGCGATCGGCCGTTGTTTTTGGGTCGGGGGCAGATTCAGGACTGGACGGATAGGACAGTTCTCAGCGCGGGCCGACTATTTCATCTCCCGCGGACTCGTCACCATTGGTGCGTGTTTTGCGCCAAGAAACACCCGACGGAAGAGCGGGTTCAAATTAGGACACTACCCTCAATCGACGAAGGTGAGCTCATTCGCCAGCAACAGCACCTGCCCCAATTCCTCCCAGCGCGTCAATCGCGGCCGTTCGCGGCGGGGAGTATCAAAGTCTCTACGAGCATTCCACGTCCGCACCGTGCCATCCCGCTCCGCCGTAAGGCTCACGTTTGGCGCCCACGTGAATGTGTCATTTGTGCTCGTCGCACCCGACTCGACGACGAAGTCGATCGTCTCCCCGCTTTCCACGACGATCTCTTCCAACTTCGTGGCGGCTTTGCTATCGTGCACCGCCCACGTTCCCAGCGTGCCCCGGCGGTTGGACACCACTCTCGCGGTTACCCCATCGCCCCCGGCGTTTGCATGCTGCACGCTTCCCTCGATTCGAACCGTCCCGGCCACCGGTGCCACCCAGCGTCGAATGACCGCCTGCGCGTCCCGCCCCGGATGGCCGCCCGTCGCCGTCAGATGCAGGTGCCCGAGTTGCGGATCGGGAAAGGTCTCCGACGGCCCCACACGGCCGCCCCGCCGACTCTCCAGCGCCGCGAAACTCTGCACGCGATCCGCCTGCGCGTCAAACGTACCCCAACCGGCCACCCAGCCACCCGGAATCGGCACCGCCGACGCTTCGTCCAAGCTTGGACGACCCGCAGTGATAAAGGCGGTCGCCAGCTCGATCTCGTTCGCCTCGGGCTCGCGTTGATAGACAACGCGGTAGAGCGCCGCAATCCTGGCCCCGTCCGCGTCCGCTTCCTTTATCTCGAGCCGTTGCACCAGCCCCCGCGCCTGCTCCTGCACAAACGGGCTGTTCATCATGAATAATCCCTGCTGCGGCACGGTCGTCGCAAAACGCTGCGCCGTGCTCGTATCTGGATTCGGATAATCAAAGGTGCGAAACATTCCCGGAAGGTTCTGCCGGTCAATATAACCATAAACCGTCCGCCGGGTCGTAAACGGCTCCTGCGCCAAATCATCCGGCAACCCACCAGGTTTCAAATCCAGCGAGCCCGCCACGGCCAGCACCGTGTCGCGCAAGGCCTCGAACTCGAGCCGGCGACGATTAAACCGGTGCACGAGCTGATTATCCGGATCCACCGCCGCCGCGGCCGTCTGCGTGTCACTGGATTGCTGATACACTGCCGAGCGCACGATCCAGCGGTGCAGCTGTTTCACCGACCAGCCGGATTCGACGAACGAGGCCGCCAGCCAGTCCAACAGTTCACCGTGGACAGGGGCTTCGGTCCGCACCCCAAAATCGCTCGGCGTCCGCACAAGCCCTTCGCCGAAATGCCAGCCCCACACGCGATTCACCAGAACGCGTGCCGTGAGGGGATTGTCTGCCTGCACCACCGCCTGCGCCAGCTCGAGCCGGCCGCTGCCTTGCACAAATTCCGGACGCGACTCGCCGCTGAGCACCTCAAGAAAACGTCGCGGCGCCTCGGGTCCGCGATTCGCGGGGTTACCGCGGAGGAATACCTTCGAGTTCACCGGAATGGCCTTGTCGACCAGCGCCATCGCTCGCAACGGCGCGCCCGACTCGGTCCAGTTCAACGCTTCGATTTCGCGCTTCAAACCCGACGTCTTGTCATTGATCTGTCGGCGAATCATGTCAGCCGCGATCGTCGGCAATAGGTAGGCGGGCGAATGCTCCGCATAAACCAGTTGTCGCACCGCCTCGCGTTCCGCATCGGGCAGAACTTCCGGCTTGGGCTCACTCGCGTTCTGCGCCGCCGCGATCGCGGCCCCCCAGGTTTCGTCGACCGCCTTGACGACTCGATTATAGATCCCCGCCACGTCCTTCAGCGAACCGGGCGGTGGCGCCTCATCGGCAACGAACGCCGCCACCACGGCCGCGTTCACCGGCCGCGCCGGGTCACTGCCCGTGCTCCATTGTGCAATGAGTTCCCGAGCGTTCTGCGCAAACCCGTCCTCCGGCAACGCCGCCAGGGCGAACCACGGCGCGAGCACCGGGTCATGGGTGAGCGCGCGCTCTTTTAAATAAACCTGCCAGCGTTTGAGCACATCCGCGTTCACTTTTCGCGCGCCCGCGAAGACTTCAAACTTCTCCGTCTCCGGCAGCTTCGCCGCATCGCGCGCGGCCAGCAGGTAGTCGCCGGTCTTAACGCGGATCTCCGACAAAAACTTACCCACTTCCTCCGCCGCTCGATCATCCACCTTCGCCTGGATCTCCGCCGTCTTGTCCATGAATGCCTGATACTCGGGCGTCTCGACCAGCGGACCAAGCAAGGGCCTTTCCGCCGGCTCCTCCGACGAGGCAAAGATCCCGTGCAGTGAATAATAATCCCGCGTGGGAATGGGATCGAATTTATGATCGTGACAACGCGCGCACGACACCGTCAGTCCGAGCAGACCACGCGTGACCACGTCGATGCGGTCATCGATGATGTCGTTCTGGTTGTTGAGAAAGCGGCGTCCCAGCGTGAGGAAGCCGAGGCCGGCGAGCGCCGATTTATCCTCGCCCAACGGTAACTGATCAGCTGCCAGCTGTTCGACGATAAACTGGTCGAACGGCTTGTCCGTATTGAATGCGCGAATAACATAATCGCGATACGTGTGAGAAAATGCGAACCGCCGCTCCACGTTGCCCGCGAGGTATCCTTTCGTGTCGGCATAGCGCGCGACATCCAACCAGAAGCGGCCCCAGCGCTCGCCGTACTGCGGCGACGCCAGCAGACGTTCCACCACGCGGTCGTAGGCTCCCGGCGACGAATCCGCCATGAACTCCGCCATCTCCGCCGGCGTCGGCGGCAAACCCGTCAAATCAAAGGTCACGCGCCGCAAGAGCGTTCGCGGATCGGCGGCCGGCGAGAGCGTCAGCTGCTTCGCCTCGAGGGCCGAAATGATGAACGCGTCAACCGGAGTCGCCACGCGAGCGGCCTTCGCCACCGCCGGAACCGTCGGTTTGCGCACCGGCTGAAACGCCCAGTGCTCGCGCGCCGCAGCCATATCCATCGGGTGCGGTTTGCCACCGGTGCGTGGATCGGGCGCACCCATTTTTATCCAAGCCTCGAGGGCCGCAATCTGGTCGACCGACAACTTCCCGCCGTCGTCGAGCGGCGGCATCTGCAGATCCGGGTCTTTATAGTGGACGGCCTCGAGCAATAGACTTTGGCCGGGATCGCCGGGCACGATTACCGCGCCCGACGCGCCGCCTTTGCGCAGACTATCCCGGGTGTCGAGCAACAGGTCGCCCTTCGATTTTCCCGCCTCTACACTATGACACTTATAACACGACTCGACGAGGATCGGCCGGATCTTCGCTTCAAAAAACTCCACGTGTTCCGGCGGCAACTCCGCCGCGCTTCTGCTCGCGAACAAGGCGGTCATCACCGCGAGCACCCGCAGCGCGGCCGGACCTCCCGACCCACGCCGGGTGCGTGCCGTCGTCCCACTCGTCCCACGTTCAAACCATGTTGGCGCTAATATCATGGGAGCAGCGTGGACGAGGTCGTTTTCGTTCAGCCTACGCGATCAAGTCGCGCACCACGTTCCCATGCACATCGGTCAGCCGGAAATCGCGGCCGGCGTGCCGGTACGTGAGCTTCTCGTGATCGAACCCGAGCAACGCGAGGATAGTCGCGTGCAGGTCGTGCACATGCACCGGTTTCTCAACCGCCTTGAAACCGAACTCATCCGTCGCGCCGTAAACCGTGCCGCCTTTTACGCCGCCGCCGGCGAGCCACATCGTGAAGCCATAGTGATTGTGATCCCGTCCGTTCACCTTGCCTGCATTCGCTCCCGCGGTTGGCAATTCCACGACCGGCGTGCGCCCAAACTCGCCGCCCCAGATCACAAGCGTATCTTCCAACATCCCCCGTTGTTTTAGATCCTTCAGCAGCGCGCCGATCGCCTGATCGGATTCGCGGGCGAGTTTGCGGTGGTTGATCTCGATATCGTCATGACTGTCCCACGGCTGGCCATTGCCATGCCAGACTTGGACAAAGCGGACGCCCCGTTCGAGCAGCCGGCGCGCCGTCAGCAACTGGCGCCCTTGCACAGTGTCGCCATAGAGCTCCCGCATGGGCGCGGGTTCGCTCGCGATCGCAAACGCATCCGTCGCCTCCATCTGCATGCGATACGCGAGCTCGAACGACTGGATTCTCGCCTCTAGTTGCGCTTCGTTCTGCCGCTTTGCGGCGTGTTGTGCATTCAGGGCGTGCAGCAAATCGAGTTGGGCCCGCTGGTCGGGACGCGCGGTCGCAAAATTCTGGATATGCTCAATCAGCTGATCGATGTCCGTGTGCGCCGAATTGATATAGTTGCCTTGATAAATCCCGGGCAGAAAGCCGCTCTGCCAGTTTTGCGATTCCTGGATCGGATAACCGTTCGGACACATCGCGATAAATCCCGGCAGATTCTGGTTTTCGGAACCAAGTCCGTACGTTACCCACGACCCCAGACTCGGCCTTGGCAGCCGGGCATCGCCACAATTCATTAACATCAACGACGGTTCGTGATTCGGCACGTCCGCGGTCATCGATCGGATCACCGCGATGTCATCAATCGACGCGGCGACGTGAGGGAAAAGTTCACTCACTTCGATGCCACTCTTGCCGTAGCGCTGAAACGCAAACGGGGAGGCAAACGCCGCCCCGGTCTTGCGCTCGGTTTTCAGGTCGAGCGGGATTGGTTTGCCGTGCCACTTCGTCAATGCGGGCTTTGGGTCGAACGTGTCGACTTGCGACGGCCCGCCATTCGCAAAAATGTGAATAACCCGCTTCGCTTTCGCCGGAAAATGCGGCCGGCGCGGCGCCAGCGGGTTATCCAGGTTCACCGCGCTGGACGAGCCGGCGAACGCGTCTTGTCCGAGAATACCCGCCAGACCCAGCGCGCCAAATCCGATGCCACAGCGATTGAGAAAATCGCGCCGCGTCAGGAAATGGTCCTCGAGGCGTTTCGGGTGGTGGGACATTGCAGAGTGGCGCGCAGGACGTGGGAGGTGAAGGCGAGATCTGGTTTATACACCAAAGCCGCCGCGGTATTCTTTTGTTATATACTGATTCGCCGCCGGCAGATTCGTGATCTTCATCGCCGCGGCATCCCATTCAATTTTTCGCTGCGCGCGCACCGCCACATTACTCAAAAGCACCATTTCGGTGAGGCGCGACGAATAGTCAAAATGGGCGCCCGCCGCCACGCCGCCTTTGCACGCAGTGACCCACTCCTGAAAATGATTGCCGCCGGGCACGCGCGGGATCGTCTTCGGCGGCAATGAGGGGCCGAACTCTTTCATCTTCGTCTCCGGCACGATGCGGATCGTGAAGTAGTTCGCGTCGGCAAGCACCGCCGCTTTCGTGCCGACCACCAGGGTGCTGTTATCCGGCATGTGCCGGCCTTCCTCAAACCACGGCTGCAGCGCCGGCCGCATGCCGCCATCGTACCACACCCATTTCACGGGACCTCGCACGCCGCGCGCGGGAAACTGATACTTCACGACTGAGGCAGTCGGAGCGCTGACGTCGGTATGCTTCGCACTCACGGCCTCGACGCTCGTCGGCGCACCGAGGTCGAGCGCGTAGAAGCCGCCGTCCATTTGATGACAGCCCATGTCACCGAGCGCGCCGGTGCCGAAATCCCAATAGCCACGCCAGTTGAAGGGACAATAGGCGGGGTCGTACGGACGCGGCTGCGCCACGCCGAGCCAGAGTTCCCAATCAAGCGTACTTGGAATGACAGGACGCAGTTTGCTATGATCGGGCGGATTCACGCCTTGCGGCCAGATCGGCCGATTCGTCCAGCTGTGAATCTCCTTCACCTCACCCAAAATACCCGCCTCGACCCACTCTTTCAACAAACGCGTGCCCTCGGCCGCATGGCCTTGGTTGCCCATCTGCGTCGCGAGTTTCTTCTCCTTCGCCAGCTTTGCCATCACCCGTGCCTCGTGGATCGTGTGCGACATGGGTTTCTCGACGAAGACATGTTTGCCGAGCCGCATCGCCGCCATCGCGATTGGAAAATGCATGTGGTCCGGCGTGGACACCGTCACCGCATCGATCTTGCTGCCGAGTTGGTCGAGCAACTTCCGGTAATCCCGAAACTGCGGCACCTGCGGATATTCTTTATACGTTTTGGCGGCGCGAGCGTCGTCCACATCGCAGAACGCGACCATGTTTTCATCTTTCACCGCGGCGACGGCAGCCTGGCCCCGACCGCCGACGCCGATGCAGGCGACGTTCAGTTTACTATTGGGCGAGACGCCACCCTGACTCCGCATCACGTGGGGAAAGGCGACTACTCCGGCCGCGGATGCCAGCGACGCGGTTTTGAGGAAGGATCGACGGGAGAGAGCCGCGTCGGTCGGAGAGGAGGAGACCGTCTTCATGATTTAAAAGATGAGGGTAAGCCGGCGACAAACGGTGTCGTGCGACCAGTGGGAGCACGACGAGCATGGGGTGAAATCGATCATGGAAAAGCTCGGAATCGCAGGAATTGCGCGCCCTTCAAAAGGAAGAAGAGAAGCGTTTTTTTCATGACAGGGGCATCCCGAGGTTTTTAAAAAGGGGATAACGAACGCTTAAGAGAACGCCGGCAGCGGCGGTTCCGCAACCGTCGGATTTGAATCCGAACGGTTACTTCCCTGAAAACGTTAACGGCCCCTGCCCGGCTTGAACTCCATGCCTTCGATCGCGCCGAGCAATTGTTGATACGGCTCGTCGCGAAACCCATCCGCCATGATCTGCACATCCACGAGCACATCGGACGCTAGTTTGATTTTGCCGATGCTCATCACCTTGTAGTTTCCCTTCTGCGGGGGCTGTCCCCGCAGGTTACGATCCGTGAAGCTGCAATAAAAACCCATCATGCCCGCCGGCAGGCGGAACTCGCGCGCCACGGCGCGACCTTCCACCGACTCCTCCGCGAGGCCGTACGCATCGGCCTCGACGCGAAGTTTCAGTCGGGACTTTGTGTCCAAGCGATCGACCTCAGGAAATGAGATCGCGATCGTTGCCGAGGCGTTCACGGACTCCCGACTGGGCGAGATTGTAAGCGTGGTGTTCCCGCCAATCGTGGAGGTATCCGCTTTCCATTCACCCAGCAGATAGAGCGTGATCTGTCCGCGGGACCCGAGGTCGATCGTCTCAACCTGGCCGAAGGCGCACGATACCGACAGCAAAAAGAAAGCGACGAAAGTCTTCATGGGAAAAACGAACTAATGACGTTCAATCCGGGCCGAGCGCAAACCGGTTGTGACGAGAATCCGGGGCCTCTCCTAGCCGGGCGAACCGGCCGGTTCGCATTTCGAGAATGAGTGGACCTCTCGATTAGTTCCGTCCGTTTCTGCATCAACAATCCAAAGCCCGACAGCGTGCTCGCAGGTCTCACCGCTGAACGCCCGCGGCACACCGGAATGACAGGAACACCCCCAGCCGCCGAGGAATTGCCTTTGACGGTGCCTCTCAGGCCTCTTAGCTCGCAGCCTCCTTCTTCTGACCCACTTTCATGACCATGCCCGCGGCTCCTACCATTATCTACACTAAGACGGACGAAGCTCCCGCTCTCGCCACCTACTCGCTCCTGCCGATCATCCAGGCTTTTACCAAGCATTCGGGCATCGCCGTGGAAACCCGCGACATCTCTCTCGCCGGGCGCATTCTCACTGCGTTTCCCGAGGTCCTCACCCCTGGACAGCAGGTTCCGGATCACCTCGCCGAACTCGGCGCGCTCACGCTCACGCCCGAAGCGAACATCATCAAGCTGCCGAACATCAGCGCCTCGGTCCCACAACTAAAGGAGGCCGTCATCGAGCTCCAGAAAAAGGGTTACCCGCTCCCCGATTATCCAGAGGCACCCAAGACGGACGCCGAGAAAGAAATCAAGGCGCGATACGCCAAAGTCATGGGCAGCGCCGTCAATCCGGTCCTCCGCGAGGGAAACTCCGACCGCCGGGCGCCCAAGGCTGTCAAGGAGTACGCCCGCAAGCATCCGCATTCCATGGGCGCCTGGTCGGCTGACTCGAAGACCCGCGTCGGCTCGATGACGCAGGATGATTTTTTCGCCAATGAGAAATCGGTCACCGTTCCCGCGGCCACCACGGTCCGCATCGAATTCGTCGGCGCGGACGGCTCCATCAAGGTTTTCAAGGAAAAGACTCCGCTGAAAGCCGGCGAAATCCTCGACGCCACGGTCATGCGGAAGCAGGCACTGCTTACCTTCCTCGAACAGCAGATCGCCAAAGCCAAGGCGGACGGCGTCCTTTTTTCCGTTCACTTGAAGGCCACGATGATGAAGGTCTCCGACCCGATCATCTTCGGCCACGTCGTTCGCGTGTTCTTCAAAGACCTGCTCGCGAAGCACGGTGCCACGTTCGCCGAACTCGGCGTCGATTTGAACAACGGTTTCGGGGATCTCCTCGCCCGCATTCAAAAGCTCTCGGCGGATAAAAAGGCGGAGATCGAAGCTGACATTCAAGCCACGTATGCCGCGCGCCCGGAGGTCGCGATGGTGAACTCCGACAGGGGCATCACCAATCTGCACGTTCCCAGCGATGTTATTGTCGATGCCTCGATGCCCGCGATGATTCGCAGCTCGGGCAAAATGTGGGACACCAAGGGCAAGTTGCAGGACACGCTCGCGGTGATTCCCGATCGCAGCTACGCCGGCATTTACCAGGCCACCATCGATTTCTGCAAACAGCATGGCGCGTTCGATCCCCGCACCATGGGCTCGGTGCCGAATGTCGGTCTCATGGCGCAAGCCGCCGAGGAGTATGGTTCGCACAACAAGACGTTCCAGATCGCCGGCACCGGCGCCGTCCGCATCATCGACGACGCCGGCAAGGTCCTGCTCGAGCACAGCGTCAACGAAGGCGACATCTGGCGCGCGTGCCAGACCAAGGACGCCGCCATTCAGGATTGGGTGAAACTCGCCGTCAAACGCGCCCGGGCCACGAACACGCCCGCGGTTTTCTGGCTGGATGCCCAGCGCGCGCACGACGGCCAGATCATTGCCAAGGTGAAGACGTATCTGGCGCAGCATGACACCACGGGACTCGAACTCCCGATCATGGCGCCGGCCGACGCGTGTCGTTTCAGCCTCGCCCGCCTCAAGGCCGGTCAGGACACGATCTCCGTTACCGGCAATGTGCTCCGAGATTATCTCACCGACCTGTTTCCCATCCTCGAACTCGGAACGAGCGCGAAGATGCTCTCCGTCGTTCCGTTGATGAACGGCGGCGGCCTCTTCGAAACGGGCGCCGGCGGATCGGCCCCGAAGCATGTCGAACAGTTTCTACACGAGAACTACCTGCGTTGGGATTCGCTCGGCGAATTTCTGGCCCTCGCGGTTTCGTTCGAACACCTGAGCGAAACCTTCAAGCTGCCCAAGGCGAAAGTCCTGGCGGACACCCTTGATGCCGCGACGGGGAAGTTCCTCGATGAAGACAAATCGCCTTCGCGCAAATTGGGCGGCATCGACAATCGTGGCAGCCATTTCTATCTCGCGCTTTATTGGGCCCAGGCGCTCGCCGCCCAGGATCAGGATGCCGAGCTGAAGCGGATCTTCACGCCGGTGGCGGAGAAGCTCACGGCCAGCGAGAAGCAGATCGTCGGCGAACTCATCGGCGTGCAAGGGAAGCCGGTGGACGTCGGCGGTTATTATCAACCCGACGACGCCAAGGCCTCCGCCGCCCTTCGACCCAGCGCCACGTTTAACCAGATTCTGGATACGCTGTAATCAGGAGCGTCAGCGTGTTGTCCCCACACGCCGGGGCCGGGCAGACACGCCCGGCCCTCCCCCAGCCGGCGTAACAACAAGCCGCGCACCGCCGCAGACCCGGTCGGAGGGATCCGTTTCCCATTTTCCGCTTTCCCCGTTTCCCGCGTCCGCCCTTCTTCTTTCTTTTCCGTTTCTTCTTTTCCGAAACACGCCTTTCCGTCTCCGCCCTTCTTCTTTCTTCTTTCTCCCGTTTCTTCTTTTCCGACTCCGCCTCCCTTGGCCCCCGCCCGCCATTTCCTGCTTCTGCCGCTGATTTATCTGGGCTTCATCAGCCTGGGTTTGCCGGATGGCACGTTCGGCGTCGCCTGGCCTCAGATTCACGCCGAACTGAATCTCCCAATCGGCCTCGGCGGCACGATCGTTCTTGTCGGCACGCTGCTTGCCGGCCTCTCGGGATTCGCCAGCGGCCGGATCATCGCCCGTTTTCAAACGGGCCCGGTCGTCCTTGCGAGCTGCGTGCTGACCGGAGCCGCACTGATAGTCATCGCCCATGCCCAGAGTCTCACGTGGCTGATCATCGCAGCGGCCCCGCTGGGTTTCGGCGCAGGGGCCGTTGATGCCGGCCTGAATGGTTTCGTCGCCCGCCACTACAGCGGACGACACATGAACTGGCTCCACGCCTCCTGGGGCATCGGCGCAACCTCGGGGCCGCTCATCCTCGCTCACACCCTTGTCTCCGGATCCGGTTGGCGCGGTGGCTACTTCGCGATCGGCGTGGCCCAGCTCTGCCTCGCCGTCTTGTTTCTCGCGACGTTGCGTCTCTGGACTGCCGAGCCGGAACGTAAGACGGCCCCAGCCGTCGCGGCTCCAGCCCCGCGGGTGCCGACCACCCCGGCCAACTCCCCCGCCGGCTGGCTTTCAGCTGTGATGTTTCTCGTCTACGCCGCAACCGAGATCTCGGCCGGTGTCTGGGCCGGCTCAATCCTGGTGGTGGCCCGAAACGTCCCGAAGGAAACGGCCGGACTGTGTATCGCGGCCTTCTTTGGTGCGATTACGGTGGGCCGCGTTGCCGTGGGCTTTGTCGCGGAGCGTTACTCCAACCGCACGCTCATCACCACAGGGATCTTCCTCGGTCTCGCAGGCGCGTTGCTGTTTGCGCTCGCCCCATCGACCGTGGTGGCGGCGCTGGCGCTCGTGCTCCTGGGAGCTGGTTTCTCCCCCATCTACCCGAGTCTCATGCACGAAGCCCCCCGACGTTTCGCCCCCGAAGCCGTCAGCGTCGTGATCGGGCGCCAGACCGGTGCCGCCTATATCGGCGCGGCCACCTTCCCTCCTGCCGTCGGCTTACTGGCCCAATATTCCCTCGAAAGCATCGCCTGGTTCGTGGTCGCGGGCACCCTCGCGATGCTCGCCGTCAATCACCGGCTCAACCGGCTCAGCTAATCCCGCATTTTCAGGGAATGATCCAGGCATTCCTGCCTGTTCCGATGCTCGAAGATAGGGGTAGGGACGGGATAGACCGCCCCTCCCTCCGAACCGGACAGGCGGGTCTCCCGCATCCGGCTCTCCAGTCGACGATTTTCCCGCGAGGGGAGAGGTTGATCGCATATCGAGCCAAGGCCGTAAAAGAATGT